>JAFAQB010000303.1 GCA_019246625.1 Nitrososphaeraceae archaeon | reverse complement strand
AAGCGAGTATAGATATGTCCCGACTCAATCTAGCCGAAGGGTTAAAGAAAGCCGGGTCTTTTGGCGGAATCTTCTTGTTGAGAGACGAAGAAGGAACTAGTAACCTTGTGTGTCCTTCTACCGTTTCTATTATTCCTTCTTCTAGCATAGCAATAAAAGGCTTCTATTTTTGTTAAAGATATCGTTAAATCGTATATTGCTTTGTATTAGGGTTCTATTAAAGAAGATTAAAGAAGACATCCTTGCCAACAGAAAACAGATACAAGGCCACTTTATTCAATGTAATTGTTTGATTTTTTTGCTTGGAAAGGCCATGATTACATGCACAGATATACAGATCTGCCAAAATGTCCAGATTTATAAGATCGAGAATATCAGATCACAAACTACACGTGATAGAGTAATATAACACAAAGTTTGCTTCACAACCTAAATGGATTATCGTGTTAGTAACATTTCATTAGCCGAAGAAGGAAAAATTAAGATTGATTGGGCAGAAGTTCATATGCCCGTGCTCTCAGCATTAAGAGAAAAATATGGCAAGACGAGGCCGCTTGAAGGTATTAGAGTTGGTGGTTGTTTGCATGTAACAAAAGAAACTGGCGTGCTGATAAGAACGCTTAAGACAGCAGGAGCAGAAATATCATGGTGTGGGTGCAATCCTCTAAGTACGCAAGATGATGTGGCAGCATCTTTGGTTAAAGATGAATCAGTATCAGTTTTTGCCAGCCGTGGTGTAGCAACAACACAATACTATGAGGATATTCATTCTGTCATGAGATTTGAGCCAAATATCACAGTTGATGATGGTGCAGATCTCATAGTAGAGATGCACAAGAATATAAATAAAATTAAATCAATCATACGCGGCGGTACTGAAGAGACTACGACAGGAGTTATTAGATTACGTGCAATGCAAAAATTAGCCAAACTGATGTATCCAATAATTGCAGTAAATGATGCAGAAACTAAGCATGATTTTGACAATATTTATGGAACAGGACAGTCCGCATTAGATGGAATTATCCGTGCTACAAATATACTGTTTTCAGGAAAGAATGTAATAGTCGCAGGATATGGCCACGTTGGTAAAGGAATAGCAAAGAATGCGTCTGGCATGGGCGCTAATGTCATTATTACTGAAGTTGATCCAATAGCAGCCTTGAAGGCAAAGTTGGATGGTTACTCTGTGGCACGTATGACAAGGGCTGCTACAATTGGAGATGTGTTTATAACAACCACTGGATGTAAAGATGTAATCGCTGAAGAACATTTTACTCAAATGAAGGATGGTGCAATATTAGCAAATGCTGGTCATTTCAATGTAGAAGTCTCAATTCAAGCGCTGGAGCATCAATCTTTGTCAAAAAAGAAGATAAATAAGGACGTTGTTCAATACGATTTACAGAATCATAATAGGGTTTATCTAATAGGTGAGGGAAGGCTGGTAAACTTGGCAGCTGCTGAAGGGCATCCTTCGGAGGTCATGGATATGAGTTTCGCAAACCAATTTTTGTCTGTTTTAAGACTTGTTAAATATGGAAGCAACATGAAGCCAATAGTATACGATATTGAGAAAAGTCAGGATCAAGAAATTGCTATGGCAAAATTGGAAGCTATGGGAATAGAGATAGACAAGCTCACAGATCAGCAAAACAGATATCTAGAAGGATTCAGCGAAGGCACCTGATAAAATATGTTCGCTCAGTTTTCAACGCCCAAGTATTAGAATAAGGCAGAAAGATTAGCTTTGGTAATTTACGGTTTATACTTAAAATTTGTTGTCATCTGGCCAACAGAACAGATATCGTAAAAGTACCTTCTTTTATCTCAAAATGTAAATACTTCTTTACTCTACAATTTCCTAATGTCTGGTGGATGGGTAGTCTAGCTCGGTTAGGATACCTGTCTCACACACAGGTGGTCGAGAGTTCAAATCTCTCCCCATCCATACGATCAAAAATTAGTCATAGTCTCATGAACTCTGTATTAACTTACAAATAACATCGAAATGAATATCACAAGAGTAATTCCGAGAAAGATTTTTGTGATATTCATTGATTTGTCAAGTGCAGAAGAATAATCATCAAACTGATTTTTTCCCATTACTTTAATATTTGATTCTGCTAATACCAGTTCAAAATTAGCGAGTTCCATCTTTTCGAATGATTTTTTTGCTACCCGAAGGTATATTTGTGTGACCAGGTCAAGATCGCTTCTATCGCCTAAAGAATAGTAGCCTTGTCGAGTTCTCTTTCCAGACGTCGTGTGGGTGTCAGAAGTGCAGATGTCAATCATCTCAATTCCTTGATTATCTAATGCGAAGATAATACGTTCGCGTAGGCCGTTTCGCATGTTGTTCGAATCAGCCCAACCAATTGCATACATATTTTCTCTGATTTGTATAGATATTGCGGCGAGACCAGATTGCCCTAGATCCTCGATCAATCCTTCCTTAGAACATATGCCATCTGAATTGGCAAAACCGATTTTGAACTCATTTTGTTTTGCATCCTTCAGAATTTCTAAGCATTTTTTAGCTGCTGATAGTAGATTGTGTTTATCGGACCCGGTCAGATGACCACCCATTGCATTATGACTGTCTATAATAAGAATATAGTTAAAACCAAGACGCGAAGAGTATTTTTCTATATCAGTGCGTATACTATTTGGCACGTCTTCCATTCCTTTGGGAGCCATCGATAGAATAATCATGGCAGTATTACCAAATGCAATTCCTGTTACTATGCTCTCTTCCATCTTGATTTGAACTGGAATCGTGCAGGTATTACCTCTTTCCAATACCACGACTTCAGAGAGTGATCCAGCGTATCTTTCTACTTCTCGCTTCGAAGGTATATTGAGCGAATGATCCGATATGCCATGCATAACCAATGCGTTCTTGGAAAACAGATTATATAATACAAAAGGCAAGTTACTTCCTCCAACAGGATTGAATGGACCAGGATGTACTTCTGGTAGTATGATAGATATTTCCTTGGAATTTATAACTTTGAATTTGATAATATATGTTTTGATGACTTCTCTATGAGCTTTTGATTCTGCAATTTTCTCCATGTTTTCTGCCTTATTTTCGGTCCATGCTGCAAGAAAGGCTTGCAGTATAGCGAAAGTGCTCTTAACCCCAGGCCTTCCAGCTCTATCTGCAATAATCGTCCAAGAAATACTGATTACCACAAATGCAAAACCAAATTCCAATCCTACTGGGTGTATTAATAGATCACGATAATAAGACAAAGTGCTTTCAAAGACAAAAAGAAGAATTATAGGTTGAAGGAAGGAGACAGCTATAGATCTACCATGTCCAGCACCAAAAACTGAAATAAATATACCTATTCGTACACCGCAAGCGAATAACATACCTTCAATAATATAGTTATTGAATGAACCTCTATTCTTCACAACAAGTAGTTCGAAGGTTACTCCCAATATAACCGTGAAGAGCCAAAGAAGGCTGGTGAATGCAGATATATGAAAAATTTTCGAAATTTTATTTAAAGGTGTCCCATGAAGGCACACAAAGTCCAAAAAACATGCGGCTGTTAGAAAAGCTTGACCAAGTATTATGAAATACAGAATCTGAATTTTATCTGTATTGTTGTCATAAGCCTGTATGATAAATACAATACATGATACAGATAAAAGAGAAATGATGTAAGAGATTTTATATGACGATGGATTGAGTCTTGTGAATGACCAGCGTCGATGAATATTAGATACGCTATCGGGCGTCGGCTTAAACATGTACCGAGATACAGTCAACCAGGCGTAAGCTAGTGAACTGGAAATAAGATTCTAATTAAGATAGATACTCCGATTAGGCCTCCAGTTATCGCCAACACAATTTCAGGCTTAACCTTTACTCCTCTCGTCTCATCTTCAAAAAATCTCAACAGCCCAGCACTTGATGCAGGCAAAGGAGCATTCTTTTTTTTGCTACTCATTTGAAACATAAAATAGATTTTACACCTTAAATATATTCCGCTTAATTTTTGATGATCAATATGCTATCTTTTTCAACCGTATCGACTTGAAAGACATTGCGAGCACACGAGTTCACGTTGTGATAGGCGATGGATCCAATAGTTATACAGACCATGAAAAATGGTTGCCTTTGAAACATCAATCCTTGATCGTTTTACACTTGTAACTTTTCCTTATCTATTTAAATGATCAACTGCGGGCAAGGCTTAATAATGAGAGAGGAGAAGATTGATTTACCAAAAGATGGCGGTTATATGCAAAAAATGTGGTCTTCCGGACGATTTATGCGCTTGTGGGGAACTTGACAAGGAAGATACTAGGATTGTGGTCCGTTTAGAAACAAGACGGTTTTCAAAAACAACAACAATGATTGAAGGCATAGATCCGAAGCTTAGTGATGTTCAACATATTGTTAAAGACCTAAAAAGCAAATTCGCATGTGGTGGAACCGCAAAGGATGGCTTTATAATGCTACAAGGCGATCACAAGGATGACGTCAAAGGATACCTCGTAAAGATGGGTTTTAACGAATCTGCAATCGAGGTTCAATAATTATCTATAAAACCACCTTGTACGTTCATAACATGCCTCGCAGAATTGTTAATATAGAATTTGTATAACCTCTATATCTGCCTTTAAACGAAGGCATTTAAGCCGGCCGGCTAAAATCCAGCTCAATGCACAAACCCGTCAAATTCCAAAAAAAGAATACATCAAATCTAGATGAAGCAATTAGGATGGTTGCAAACATGCAGAAAAACATTGCTACTGGTCGTTCAACCTATGTGGAAATGCGAGCTGTGAGTAGGATGGTGGCTCACAATATGGGATTGAGGATAAATTCAATAAAATCTTTGAGTTACAATAGACACCCACTTTTATCAACAATCTTCTCTACCATGTCGAGCGGGTATGAATTTACTCTTACTCCAAATGGAGTCCTCAAGAGAGATGATCTTGAAAAGCTTATATCAATAGATTCAGACATTGCTAATCTTCTTGTAGCAATAGAATCTAACTTAAGATCCAATGATAAGGCAGAAATTGGTGGCGAATTATGTCTTTTAAAAGAGTTGTTAAATAAAAGGAAGGCATTAATAGAAATTCTCAAAGCTTAAGGTGCATTTTTAAACCTTTATACCTGTTTCTAATAGTGACCTCAGTTACGCCTGCTGCTTCTGCAACATCCTTCTGTGTCTTGTTTTCACCATTCATGACACAGGCTACATATAATGCTGCTGCAGCCAAACCCATAGGATCTTTGCCTGCAGATATCTTACCTTGCTCTGCCTTCTTCAATATTTCAAGCGCCTTACGTTTTGTCTTTTCTGAAAGCCCAGCTTTGCTAGCAATCCTAGCTACACATTTTACCGGATCTACTACTGGCATTTTAAGATCTAGCTCTCTGATCAGAAGCCTGTAGCATCGGGCAACATCCTTCTTCTTAATATTACTTGCATTAGCAATATCTTTTAATGTTCTTGGAGTTTCGGTATCCCGACAAGCAGCATAAAGTGCAGCTGCAACTAAGGCAGAAATTGATCGACCTCTTACTAATCCCTTTTCCAGGGCTTTTCTGTATACATATGCTGCCTTTTCGATCACAGCATCGCCAACAGCGAGTTTATCCTTTAATCTATCAAGTTCACTAAATGCTTGTCTAAAGTTTCGATCGACTGGCTCGTGAACTTGACTTCTGCTATCCCAGGTTCTTAACCTTTCAATCGTACTTTTCATAGATGCAGACAATGGCTTTCCCGAAGCATCTTTGTCGATAGGCCCAATAATAGTCGCAAGACCCATGTCATGCATAGCAAGAGAAGTTGGAATTCCTGCTCGGCTCCTATCTTCGTGTTCTTCCTTAGAAAAAGCCCGCCATTCGGGTCCCATCTCCTCTATTCTTTCGGTTACCACGAATCCACAGTTACCGCAGAACATTTCACCGCTCGAGTTATCAGTAACCATTGGCCCCTTTCCACAACGGGGACACCTATTACTAAACATCGAAATGTCTCTTACCAATTTTTTACCACAAAACCTTAGACGGCAATTGCCATCTAGTATAAATATTTTATTTTAATATATAAAGATTATGATTAGAATTATTTCTGTATGTCTTAGTTATTATATATTTTATAATGTAGCTGAATCAATAGTAATTTATTGCCAAAACTTTATAAAATATATTATTTTCCGACGAAAGCCGAACATTACAATGAGATCTAACTCAACTGGATTGTAACGATTAGGAACGATGGAATTTTTTACAACCACCAAGAAAATTGATTAAGCGTACCTTGTAGACTTGTCAATAATGTCAAGCCTACAGATACTGTTTTGCTTTTTGTTTATAATACTGAAATCTAATTTCAAAATGTTAATTAAAGGTTAATTAAAAAGTAGTCCAATGGAAGAGTTGGGCAGTATTCCTCGATGGATAGTAGAAAGCGATCCAAGTTGGCAGAAATCAATTGACTCTAACCCTGAAATTCAAAAATGGACAAAAAAAGGAACTAATATCCAAGCAGTTTGTAGTCCTACCAGCACTTCTTGTGAAATAATATGCGATACAACCAGTGCAGACATTTTGCCAAATCCTTTATACAATTTCATAAAACATAACAAAAATGATGTACTCGCAGGCGTAAATCTTATCAAATATCTTTCAAGCACATATCTAAACCCTAGTATTAGTGACTCGCCTAGGTTCGATATTACTAGGAGCAATTTCATAAAGTCTCATAGATTAGGATCAAAATTACGGTTGGATTAAGGTTGCGCAGTATATGATTAGCAATCATATGAACATAAATAGTGTAAGATAGCCAAACCATATTGTTTAGCTTTAATATTAACCAACTTATTCTTTCATAATACAATTGAAAATGCATATATTGATCTAGAATATAGCTTGTCCAATGCGAAGATTGTTTGTTTTGTTATTTATGATTTTTTCACTGTTCTCATTTTCTTTATTTCCTAATCTATCTATACACGCTCAGACCCGGATTGAAAAGAAGGGTCCATTTGTTGATCAAGTAAATTTTATTCATTATCTGGACGAAAATTTGGCTCTTCAAGATTTAAAGGCTGGTAAAATAGATACCTATTTTGCCAATATACCACTAGAAGTTGTATCGGACGCACAGAGCGATCCAAACCTTAATGTCTACCAAACAACAGGTGAATTTTCAGATCTTTTATTAAATCCTGCACCAGCAAAGGCATCTACAGGTGACTTTAACCCATTTTCTATAAGGCAAGTCCGGTTTGCAATGAATTATTTGATTGACAGAGATTTTGTGGTCAATGAGATTCTGAAAGGCTATGGGACTCCCATGATCGATCCATTTGGAATATATTCTCCAGAGTATCTTAATATAATAAATGTAGTACAATCATTTGGATTTAGACACAGTCCAGAAATAGCACAAAAAATGATATCTGATGCTCTATCACATGCTGGGGCTACGAGAGACAATAACGGTAAGTGGATTTATAATGGAAAGCCGGTTACGGTCAGAGTTCTGATTCGTAGCGATATTCCTTATAGAAAGTCAATTGGAGAAGCTGTTGCATCAAATTTAGAAAGTATAGGATTCAGCGTCATAAGGGACTACGGCGATTTGAACAAGGCAAATGCTATTGTTTATGGTTCTGACCCCCAGGATTTTAAATGGAATGTGTATCCTGAAGGGTTTGCATCATCAGCATTCGCAAAGTATAACCCTGCAACCCCAGCCCAGATGTATGCTCCTTGGTACTCCCGAATGCCCGGAAACCAAAATCCGGCCTTCTGGAATTATAAAAATTCTACGTTGGATAAGATTACACAAAAAATTGTCTTTGGAAACTTTAGTTCTGAGAGCGAACGCAATAAACTTTTGAGCGATTCTATAAAACAAGGAATTCAAGAATCTGTAAGAGTTTTCGTTGCTACCAATATTGATCCCTATGTTTCTACTAAGAACGTCAAAGGACTGGTTAATGACTTTGGTGCAGGAATTACAAGTAGAATATCTCCAATCAATAGTAGGCTTGTAAATAATAGCACGACGCTTAATATAGGAATGAAAGAGATATACGTAGGAGCTTGGAATAATATCGCTGGATTTAGCGACAGATATGGCGTAATAGAGGCATCAACTATATCAGATCCTGCTGTCTTTGTCGATCCCTATAATGGTGTAGTGATACCACTCAGGACACCATGGACTGATATCGAAACAAATGGACCTCATGGTAGAGTTGCCGTTGCCCCTGATAGTATGATTTGGGATCCAATAAATCAGCATTGGAAGAAAGTTGGAGACAATAGCACAGCAATTAGCAAAGTTACCTACGATTTGATATACAGCCGATGGCATAATGGAGTGATGATGGACAAAAATGATTTGCTCTACTCTTCCTACTTTGCGCATCAGTGGGGCACAAATACCGGCCCGGCTGACAAAACAAAAGATTCCGAATATACTAGCCAAGCTTCTCAGGCCATCAAATATGATAAAGGAATCCGATTTCTTTCTGATACAAAGGTAGAATCGTACATAGACTTTTGGCATTTCGATAAAAGAGAGATCGCCGGAGCTGGAACTGTTTGGGCTACTGAACCCTGGGAAATAACTGCGGCTTGTGAACGATTGGTAGAAGATGGTAAGTTCGCTTTTTCAAAAACAGATTCAACCTCAAAAGGCGTAGACTGGCTTTCGCTGGTAGTTCCATCTCACGCAAATGCTATAAAAGATGAACTTCAAAAGATGAAGGCTGAAGGGTATGTGCCGCCTGCATTGAGAGAGACTGTTAATGTAGATGACGCGAGGAAAAGATATGATGCAAGTATTAACTGGATAACGCAGCATAACAACGCAATAATAGGCAATGGCCCTTTTTATCTTGATAATTATAATTCTGCTGGAGGAGTTATTACAATTAAAGCATTTCGCGATAATTCATATCCATTTGGTGTAGGCTATTGGAACAAATATGAACATCCTAAATTAGCTTCAATTGAAAACATTAATGATCTTCCCAGATTCGTACGCATTAGCAAACCCATAAACACGATAATAAAAGTCAATGTAGATGGAAAACCTAGTAATAATGCTACAATAAATTATTATCTTTCTAACAGCGACGGAAATGTTGTCATATCTGGATTGGCTAAACCAGTCACTAATGCTATGGGAAGTTTTTCCATTAACCTTGAGGGTAAAGATACTGCCAAACTATCGCCTGGTCCAGGCACTTTGAAGATTTTCGCGAGTAGTTTTGAGGCGTACAAGCCCGATATCATAACTAAGCTTATTATAGCCTTAAGAACTATGGGTCCTACGAAACAATGATTATTAGACCTATCCAACGACAATTGTATTACTAAATTTTCAACGGCCAAAAAACTTTCAGTTAGTTATTATAGTAGGGAAAACTAATTGTCAGCGTTATTATGGGATTTAAGAGGTTCTTGCTTCTTCGACTCTTTAGGATGTTTATAACTTTAAGCGCTGTCCTTCTAATAACCATCGCCTTATTAGGAGCTACTATGGATGATATTCTTAAACGGAATGTCATGCTAGGCGTTATAGAACAAGTTAGCCAAAATGCAAAACTAAACAGCAGTTTTAAAAATCAACAGCAACAACAAAACTATGTCAAGGACCAGATAAATGCAAGAATTCATGCACAGGGACTTGATGAGCCGTGGTATTCGCCAAAATCCCTCGGCTTAAAGTTATTCAAAACAATGACATTGGATCTTGGCAATGCACTCTTCTTAACTAGTGATTCAGGCTCCGGAAAGGTGAGTAACATAATATTGGAAAAATTACCTAATACAGTATTATTATTTACGACGTCTACAATTATAGTTATAATTATAGGTCTGTACCTTGGATCATTTTCGGCAAGCAGAATTGGATCATTGTTAGATAAATTTACTTCCGCCTCAGCCATATTCAGTATAAGTGTGCCAACTTTTTTTATAGGAATGTTAATGATTGTCCTCTTTGCATTTACTCTTCACTTATTTCCATCACGATCGATACCTTTAACAAATCCTAGCGATCCTTATTATATCTTTGATCTACTATATCATATGATATTGCCATTATTCACATTAGTTCTCGTTGGCTTTGGAGCCTGGGCATATACTGTCCGTTACTATGTTATCAATATATTCAATGAAGATTTCATCGCCGCCAAGAGGGCTCAAGGAATCTCCGAAAGCAGGATAACTTTTTCACACGCATTAAAAAACGCGGCCCCGCCGACCTTTCTATCAGTTGCGCTGGCCCTATCAGCTTCAATTACAGGATCACTGCTTGTAGAGATAGTTTTTAATTGGCCTGGAATGGGTTTGCTAGCCTTCCGTGCCATTAGTGTAATGGATATACCTGTAATAATAGGTCTAACATATGTTACAACACTTATCTTTGTTATCACTATGCTGATAGTAGATTTGATGTCTCAATACTTCGACCCCCGAGTAAAGGTAGGATGAATACCAAATTAAGATCAGCAACTGATTTAATTTGTAGATTTATAGCGTTAAAAAGTGGCTTAGCAGGTATTGCGATACTTTTCTTACTGATAGCCGTATCAACATATGCCATTACGGCCGTACCATTAGACTCATTTAGACAATGGAATAATCCAAACTATTGGATAAGATATCCTAAATCTGCCATGCCAGCATGGACAAATATTTTTTCCTCGAAAAAGCAGCCGGAACATTTGATTATGGACCACGCCGTAGTGACAAAGGGATTCGATCAAGGTGTAAAAAACATAACATATACCTATAGGTTTGCTTATAATTACGATTTCTTTCCCAACGATTTTATGCTAACCTATGCATTGGAATATAACTCCACACCTCCTATATTCGATGTTCAGGTAACAAGGCCTGACGGTGAATCCTTGGACCTGATTTCATCTTCTTTACCATCTCCGGAGGGGCCTCATTATGTTTTCAAAGACACCCTTTTTTCAACAGAAAGTCAGATACACGAGAGTCTTCGAAATTACGTTGACAAGTACTCTTACAATGTAGACCCGACAAGACCAGAAGTAATGCTATTCTCTAAAAAGGACAACCAAACAGTACTGAAAGGAATATATACGTTCAGTATAACCTTCTCTTTTTTTGATGAAAACAATGATGACAAAATCCTAAACTCTGAATTCATACTGGGCGGCAGAGTTTTTGGTTTATTAGGTACAGACGAACTGCGTCATGACCTGTCAATAGGAATTCTGTGGGGAACCCCAGTGGCCTTATTCATTGGGCTCTTTGTTGCAATTGCATCTACATTCATAGGATTATTTTATGGCCTAAGTGCTGCTTACAAAGGAAAAAAAACGGAACCAACACTAATGATCATAGTCCAAATTGTTATCAATATTCCAGTTCTCTTCATATTAATTATTCTCGCCATAACAATAGGAAGGAGCATCTTTCTGATAGTGGGATTTTTTACTTTGTTCGGATGGGTCGGCATGGCCTTAATCAGCCGTACCATGGGGCTACAAATAAAGTCTTATGCGTATGTCGAAGCAGCAAAGTTGTTGGGAGAATCAGACATAAAAATTATTTTCAGACATATAGTACCGCAGCTGCTACCTTTTACATTCGCTAGTATAGCATTATCCGTCCCTTCTGCTATTTTAGGGGAGTCCGGGCTAAGCTTTATTGGACTTGGTGATCCAACAATTCCCACATGGGGTCAGATACTTCACGACGCGCAGTCGTCAGATGCTGCTGCTAGAGGAATGTGGTGGTGGGTAATGCCTCCTGGTGTAATGATAGGAATTACGACCGTTGCCTTCGTTTTAATTTCTCGAGCTTTAGAAGCAATAGTAAATCCAAAAATGAAAAGGATCTAAGCCCGGTGTTTATTATATCCTACCCGCACTAAATAATCTTATTTTTTCAAGTACAGGATCAGAAAGCTTTAGGGTATATGCAGAAGCATCATCAGATGAAAGTTTTGATAATTCTTCCAGAAACTTGGTTTTATCTCTTCCTCGTTCGTATAGACCTCCGGACTCCTTTATGCAAAGAGGAAACTTTTGCATCTTGGCGCCGTTATTATTTAAGTGTCTAATAAATGATCTATAACCATTGAGATCGTACCATTCTAGTCCCTTCTCTTCACAGAATGCAATCCAGATGTCAATTGTGTTTTGGAAGAAGGCTTTGCTACGTAGTTCTTCTAATGTCAATATTGTTATTCAGAAACCGTTAGCTGATGTTCTTTTATTAAGGTTTTTCTTGACTCCTAGAACTAGCTGTGGATAAAATTTCTAACTGCATCTCGTTACCATTTCTATCAAATGCACCTATAGTCCCATCAGTGTAAGGATGGCTAATAATTACTGAAACTAATCCGTAATAATTATTTAAATCTTCGAGAGAGGGTCTATTCGAAGCACCTGGGTGCGAATGAGCGGTACCAATGTATGAAAGATCAAAAGGTAAATCATAAGTTGGGAACCCTGAGTAATAAGGGCCATGTGAAGAGAAAGGAGGAATTATTAAGCCATGTATGAAGATTTGTTGTTTGTTGCTTTTTCCTTGCAGGATTAGAATGCCCTCGTTTGGGTGCCAAGTCCTAGCATATGTGATAATTCCATCAGCAGCCTCTCGCGTCATGATAACTTGTCTATTTCTTTTATTTTGTGTATATGCTTTACTTTTGTTCCTGAATAACAATACTAGATTATTGTGAATGTTTTATTTTAATATTGATTTGTTAATCATTGATTGTTTAATAATTATTACTGACCACAATTTCGCCCAGACTGGTGCTTTAGACTCTATTTTATACGGAAAAATGATCAACTCGCCGCCAGAAAAACGAGAAGAGAAAATAGATAGGCAAACGAATTATTTGGGCAGATGAAGGATATTAGTGATAATAGCCTTGATCTTTCGGCTTAAAAGGTAGCGCAAAATCGGTTGAGGCGGAGTAGTGAGAACTAGATATCTGTGGGGAGGATTAGTTGCAAACGACAATGATGGGATTGCAATAATTATTAATGATAGGGGAGAAGGATATCAAGCGAATGATACAGCGGTTTTGTTATGGGAGATGTGAAATGGGACTAGGTTTCATTAGGTTCTTGACGATGAGACTATTAGCATATCCATTGATGATGAACCGAAAGTAAAGTAGTTTTGGAAATGTTAAGACAGCCAAAAAAAGCTTCCATAATACAAGTACAAAAAGTAAAAGAAAATTCAGCTTTGTTCTACTAATCCTGTGTTATGCTATCTTTTTTAGTAGCTTTATACTAGGATTAGCTTGATAATGGTTAAGAATTGTTCTGTTGTGCTTCTCGAATTGGGACTTGCAGCCTTCGATGAGAATAATAAATTAATCGCTTCAAAGAAATTTGAAAACCCAGTACAAACATATAGTCGATTGAAAAAAGGTGAGAATTCTCTCGAGCTCAATGAGATTATTGAAAAATTACGTTCCTTTGATTACCTGTCAGTGAACGACGCAAATATAGTATCTCTTCTTCAAAAATCTGGTTTGAATAGCCATGTGATGCCAGAAGAAGAGCAAAACAATATTCAGAACTCAAAACCCACATACATTGTACGGTCTGAACTGGCAAATGATGAAGTTGATGCCATGCAAGCACTAAGAAATTTTGCTATCCAGTACTCTTCAATTAGAGTAAAAGAAGCTTCGGAAAAACTTGATCTTCATATCATACAATCAATTAACGCGTTGGACGAGTTAGACAAAATAATTAATGTTATTGGAGCAAGAATGCGAGAGTGGTACGGTTTACACTTCCCAGAACTCGACAACTTGATCCAAAGTCTCCTAGCTTATGCAGAAATTGTGGCCAAGGCTGGGCAAAGAGAAAATATTACTAGGCAGATAATAGAAAATGCAGGTATGCATGATAGAAAAATTGAGATCATAATTGATGCTGCAAAAAGGAGTAAGGGAGGAGACATATCTCAAGAAAACCTTGCAATTGTAAAGAAAATTGCACAAGAGGTTATATCCTATTCTGAGTTGCGTAAAATTTTAGCTGATCACATTGAGGCCGCAATGGAACTTGTAGCTCCTAATATAAAGAACCTATTGACAGCTTCAGTCGGAGCAAGGATTATTGCCAAAGCTGGAAGTTTAAGCAGATTAGCTATCTTACCCGCAAGCACTATCCAGGTGCTAGGCGCAGAGAAGGCGCTTTTTAGATCTCTCAAAACTGGAACGAGGCCTCCAAAACATGGCCTTATTTTTCAGCACCCATTAATTCATTCTGCTCCTAAATGGCAGCGTGGTAAGATTGCAAGGGCTATAGCGTCGAAAGTTGCAATTGCTGGCAGAGTTGATCTTTATCGCCATTCTGAAAAGGATTCTTCTATTTTACACAGCTTGGAAAGGCGAATTAAAGAAATTCAAGAAAAATACAAGGAACCCAGGCCAGAACGACAGAAAAACAGAACCTATCAAACCAATGCTGATCGTAGGCGTCCGCTATTCACATCTTATCAAAGGGAAAAAAAGGAAAAAAGAAACAGGAAAACTAGGAAAAAGTTTGGGAAGAGGCGGTATTAGGTAACAACATCCATTATAGGGAAAATCAACAGTATTATAACGTCTTAGCGGTACAGCTATTGTGTAGTCCGAGTGTCTCGTAACAACCAATACGTTTCAGATGATGACGATAATTCTCGTTCTGAAGTTATAAGATGCATTGCAGTAGATGGGGAAGAGCAACTCGCAACTTTGAATCTGGTTGCAGGCAATAATGTTTACGGGGAAAAGCTAATCAAATATAAAAAAAATGAGTATCGGATTTGGGACCCATTTAGAAGCAAACTTGCAGGAGCTCTGAAAAAAGGACTGAAAAATTTGCCCATAGCCTGTGGAACAAAGGTTTTGTATCTTGGCGCATCGACGGGTACAACTGTTAGCCATATTTCTGATATAATTGGCTTCAGTGGGATCGTTTTTGCAGTAGAACCTTCAATAAGAGTAGCAAGAGAACTCATTGAAAACGTTGCATTCAAGAGAAGAAATGTAGTGCCTATTATTGAGGATGCAAGAAAGCCTCAATCATATTTTTCAGTTTTTGGTAAGGTAGATGTGTTATATTGTGATATAGCGCAACCGGATCAAACTGATATCGCAATAGGTAATTGCCATGCTTACCTGAAGCGAAAAGGTGCAATCTTAATAATAATTAAAACAAGGAGCATTGACGTTACTATGGAGCCTAAGGCAGTTATAGCCCAGGAGGCAACAAAACTAGAATCACAAGGTTTCCACATTGATCAAATAATTAAATTGGACCCGTTTGATAAAGACCATGGCCTGATATATGGTATGTATTGTCCTAATTAAGTTGTATTGTAATTTCATAGTTCTGAAAGCATGTGTTTTAATGGCTTCCAAGATCTCCTCGCAAAATGCGGAGCACATTTATGTTCATACACCCAATTTCTAATAAATTGCATTGTTTTGTCATCGGATGGATATCCGCTACCTATATTGCAATAGGTCTTACGGATTTCTTGGATTTCTCCATCTCTTACAATTTTGGCTATGATCGAAGCTGCAGACGCAACTATATTCAAGCTATCTGCATGATGCATACAATATAGATCTGATTTGGATGTTATAAGAGATTCAATATGACACTTGTATCGATGGGGATTTATGTCACAAGAATCAATATAAACCTTATCGGCGTTTATGTTGTCAATCACATAAGCCATAGTCTCCGCTTCTAATTTGTTCAACCTTTTGAAAAAAACATTTTCATCCACTACATTGCAATCAATTTTATAAATGCAAAGAGAATCAGCCATTCTCAGGAGTATTGCAAATAAACCGGCACGTGTCTTGGGAGTCAACCTTTTGGAATCTCTAACACCTATGTCGCATAAATGCACAACTCTATCTTGTCTAATAGCTATTCCTGCAACCACCAGAGGACCAATAATTGAGCCTCGTCCTGCTTCATCGACTCCTCCTATCAAAATGTTTTTATCGTCTACTACCTTTTGCAAGTAGTAATTCATACATTATCACATACCTGATCTATTTATTCTGTATATATGTGTCTCAAGTGTAATGCTGAAGGTATCACGTAGAAAAATCTTCCCTTTATCATTATCATAAAAAACCAAAGCTCCATTTTCAACTGTTCAATCAAAAGTCTTAAAATGTTCCTTGGCCATCTCTGAGTTCAGGGTTACTTATATTGTTGGATTCTGGTTCAAATCCTATTATTTTTCCGAAATGTTATTGCTACTATTGCTGACCAACATTTTTCTTTTTGGAAGTTCGTTGCTCCTAACTTTATAATATTGGATAACTTTTCCGTTATGGCAGGCGTCTAGTGATTGTTGTATATTTTTATTTTCTCCACCACAGATCTTGTCAAGTATGGGTCCTAATTGACTATCGCAAGCTGACGTTCCCGTTGGTAAAGATTTCAAACAAAAATCAACCACATTATTTAGTCTTGAATTAAGTAATGTTTGATCGGTTGGAGCTGTTGTTGTAGATGATCTGTTAAAATATGATACGGCGCCAGCTATTACAGATGATACAAGTATACCCATAATTACAACAACCAATATTCTCTTACCACTTACCCTCATAATACATAACCGGTTGCTCATTATTGTAGAGGTATAAATAGATTAAAAGCCTGACCTCGAGCTGGAAATCAACATGTGACTAAATCACAGCAGATGTATTACAGACACAAATCAACAAGGCCAGATAGCAGATAAAAGACTATTTAGACTTGTACTCAAGCAGGTATTTCTCAGGCTCATAGAAAGAGCCATAACTCTGTTGCAGATGCTCCAAGTTCTTTATGATATTTTCAATTCCGAAATTGTCGATGGTTTTGAAGAGTCCTGATTTTAAACCCATGCCAAGTTTAAGTGATAATTCAAGATCTTGTATGTCACAAACTCCGTTGGAAATGATCCAAGCAGCATGGTTGGCTGCTACTGCTATTAATTTTATCGGATTATATGTTTGTGCTTGGTCTTCCGTAAGATTGATTCGTTCATAATCGTTGCCTTTGTATTCGTAAAATCCCTTTCCAGATTTCTGTCCTAGATCACCTTCCTCAAATAGCTTTTTTATCATTGGATGAGGATTTACAACCTTTTTGTCTCGTAAATACATCTCTGTTGTTGCCTTATGAATAATGTCGATACCGGTAAAATCAGCAAGCTCAAAAATACCCATAGGAAATGCCATCTTGAATTTTACAGCAGAATCTATCTGCGTCATCGAAGCACCATCTCTATCTTTGCAATAAATTGCTTCATGAACTAGAGGGATAAAGATCCGATTCACTATAAAACCTGCAACATCCTTACGACACAATACAGGTTGCTTTCCAATATGCACAATGAAATTAATTGCTAGATCAATTATACTCTGATCTGTCTTTCCTCCAGGAATAACCTCAACTAGCTGCATTAGTTGGGGTGGGTTAAAAAAATGTACTCCTACAAACCTTTCTGGTCTATCTGTTAATGCTCCAATCTCTGTAATTGGTAACGTACTAGTATTGGAAGCATAAACTGTTTTCGAATCAGCATATTTATTTAGTTCATGATATACTTTTTTCTTTAGATCCATATCTTCTGGTACCGCTTCAATAAGAAGATCAGTATCCTTCAAGGCTTGTTGAAGATCTGTCATTGGAATAATTCGACTAAGTACTCTATCAGCATCAGTCTGTGTTAATTTTTTTTTTTCGACCATCTTGGCTAGCGACCACTTGATTTTATCCATTGCCTTGTCTAAGAAAGATTTTTCTATGTCTCGTAAAGCGATATCATAACCTGCAATAGCAGCGATCTGCGCTATCCCATGACCCATTACACCAGAACCAAGAACAGTCACTTTGTTAATTGAAGACATTTTGATTAATAACATTAATGGGGATTTTTAAGCTTACTATGCACCATATAGCACAAATAAAGCTATTATAATTTATTATGTCATAATTGGACTTGGAACGCTTTAGCGCCGACGTAAATACGCTTTCAAATAAAATGACACTGGGAGAATCTCAAGAAATTATTGAACGTATGAACTTTGTCAAGCAACGATTAATAGAATTATACAAAAAGAATATAGTGAAAATTAATCACTCTGTTCTTGAGCTTGTATGCGCAAGGCATTTAATTCATTACGGTTATACTGTTGATGTTGAAAAACAGCTTACAGATATTCTTGTTTGTGATCTCCATGCAACAAAGGGCGACGGAGTTGCAATAGTGGAAATAGAAACTGGGTTCATCCCTCCAGAACACGCGCTAGACCCTCTGTCGTATTATTCTGCAAGGATTGCAAGTAAAATAGCACGATATAGCAAATTTGCTAACCAATTTGTCTTAGCTACGCCTCCTGTTAGCATCCTTCCTATCCCTAAGATATTTGGACGTCCTCCTAGGGATAGAAGAGATGCGGAGATTCAGCAGGTTAAGCTACTTTGTGATAAATATTATAGGAATCCTCCAGTGAGTCTAAACGAGATTCTAACCGGACGATTACACATTATATATATCATAAACATTGATGATGGAAAAGTAATCGAGATGGACATAGAATCTTATTTTGAAGCTATTGGCAATATGATATCCATATCTAATACCATTGTTGGAAATCCGTGAATTCTAATAATACGCTAAATTATTTTTATGATATGTGGGAACCTACACCACTAACCATATAATAATACCATTGATCATGTTAATTTTTTCCATAAGCATCTCTCGTATATATACATAAAAGATACGTGCTAGAATATTTATTAGCTAACAGTTAATAGCATTTAAGACAGTTAGTCATGAAAGCTCTGGTATTAATGCTGAGGCATGATGATCCATTAAAGTGTACGGCAGCTAAATTGGTCAAATTTGGACTGATCCGCCAAGTACGATATCTTCACAAAGATAGTTTAATACTAAATCCGTTGGCTGACATGTTACTCTCAAGGAAAGATCTAAAAATCTCATGTTCAATTTGTGCTATTGATTGCTCGTGGAAAAAAGCGAGAAGTATACTAAGAGACAGATATTTTACCTATCGAGGCATCGATAGACGTCTGCCTTTACTACTTGCAGCAAATCCAATCAATTATGCAAAAGTAGGTTTATTATCTACCGCAGAAGCTTTAGCTAGCGCAGTCTATATTTTAGGATACAGAAAACTGGCCGAAGAATTTATGAATAAGTTCAAATGGGGTCATACCTTTCTAGAATTGAATCATCATATGTTAGAAGATTATGCTAACGTTGAAAACCCAGAGCAAATTGCTGACCTTGAGCAAGACTATTTTCCACACTTATATTAAAATATGACCTATATTTTTCTTTGATCATGAGCTAGCGCGCGGGCTACTCAAGCGAGAGGAAACTCCTCCCTCTTTGCAGGCACTCGAATTAGCGATAATTAGTTGGAGACAATTGGCTACGGAACAGAAAAGATATCCGTACAAGTCAGCAATGAAACAATGATGGTTAAAAGCCTGAGATCCCTTGTAGTGGAATGAAACTGCCGTCCCGAGTGGAGCAAGGCCAAAAAGAGCATAAGGTCCTGCACTTGCTCAGGTTGGCTGCTCAGCGGAATCCCGCTTAAAACAAAAGGAGGGTTACTACTAGCACATGACCGTATAATCTCGTATGCAATGTATTTGCTACGAGATTATACTGAATATCCAACAGTTTATCTCTACAAGAGTAACCTGAATCGTAGGATTAATATCATTTTCAGGTGTTGTGAGAATAGTGTCAATGATGTAAACAAAATGCTTCCATGCTGCTATACTAAAAAGTTAAATTTCTCAAATAAACATTTGATCAAGAACAAGCATTATATTTGAAAACTCTAGTTTTCCCCAGTACACCAGAATCTGTAGGACTCGCGAGGCTGTATCGATATGATGAGTGGATAGTGAATAGATTTATGCAATATGTCCCAGATGTGTATACCTTCTTAGAATCATTGGAGAGAGATCCTCCAAGATATATTAGAACAAATACATTAAAAATTGACAGTAAAAAGCTTAAGAGTAAACTCCTTTCCAAGGGATTTAAACTCAAAGAGACAGCCTTGGAAGATGTAATTGCAGTAGAAAAGGCTCTTTACTCGATTGGCGCAACTACAGAATATTTACTTGGATACTACTACATCCAGGATCTTAGCTCTTGCTTTGCAGTAGAGGCATTAGATATAGGAAAGGATCAAACCGTTTTAGACATGGCCTCTGCTCCAGGTGGTAAAACTACTTTTATCGCACAAAAAATGGAAAATACTGGTTGTCTTATAGCTATAGAACCTAATCCTAAAAGAGTAAGATCAATTTTATATAATATCGCTAGATGCGGGGTAATAAACACCTGTGTTTTTACAATGGATGGCCGTCAAGTCTCTAATCTCAATCTCAAATTCGATCGTGTGTTGCTAGATGCGCCTTGTAGTGGTGAGGGAGTAATTGCGAAGGATAATGATAGAAGAACAAACCACAAACCAGAAGATGTGGAGTACTGTGCCCTAATTCAGAGAGAATTAATTGAAGCTGCCATCAAGGTTGTCAAACCAGGCGGATTGCTAGTTTACTCAACCTGTTCTTTCGCTCCCGAGGAGAATGAAAATATAGTAAATTACCTCTTAGATAAGTTCGACATACAGATAGAGCCATTCCAATATGGGAACGATGGACTAGTTAACTTTGGAGATTTTCATTTTAGACAAGACTTGAAGAACACAAAACGATTCTATCCACATCTTCACAAGACCTTGGGTTTCTATATAGCAAAAATACGAGTGAACAATTAGTGCATGTTTAGAAAGGCTTGCAGACAAGAGCTAACTATCTTAAGAAGGGCCTTTAATAAATGGGGTGTTTTTGATTTTTTTGTAGAAAAGACTATACTAATAAAAGAAGAATATCATAAAGATACAGAAGTCTACCTCTTGTCTAGTGGATTGGAACTAATTATTTTAAGTAGACAACCAAATTATGCAGGCTTAAAGGTTGGCGAATTGAAAAAAAACTTTTTGCCATCGATGGAGGGAGCAGACCTTATTGCAAGAGTCAGCAAAAATTTTCCTCATATCATCGTGAATGAAATCGCAGAAAGGCTTATTCTATATGGCAGAAGCGTTCTTGGACAATCAATAGTTGGAGGCACTGAAAATCTTAACGAAAACGAGATCATACTTCTTTTGAATCGCAACAGGGAGCCTATCGGTGTTGGACGGACGAAATTTTCAGGCAAATATTTGTTCCAAATTGATATAGTTACTGTTACTACCCTGATCGATGCCGGTCATTATCTCCGAAATGAAGGTCAATAAATAAATTTTATGTTTGTTAGGATGAATACGAACACTCATTCTTTTTGTCATATATCTTCTAAAACAGGTTGGAAAATTTATTTTCTTGCTTTAACGAGTACAAAAACTGCTACTGCACCCATCATTCCTCCGAAAACAAGTAATACTTGTAATGGAAATGATCCTGTCGCTGTGACGGTTCCTGAAGGAGCTTGTGTGGAGACAAACGCAAGCTCACTGTTACC
>JAFAQB010000299.1 GCA_019246625.1 Nitrososphaeraceae archaeon | reverse complement strand
CCGCATCTGATTCATGGCGATAAGCATCATTCAAAATCTTGTCGCTAGATATTATGCCCACTATAATTGGACAACGTATTTCCAAGCTAAAAGATTAATGAACAACATTACTTGACCGTCTACGTAATTATGTTAGTTAGCATAGTTTGAGATAGGCGGGCAGCCGCAACTGCTACTGCCGCCGATATCTCCTGTCTTTTTTGCAGTTATGACATGCAAACGTATCAGAACGTCCTAACCTGAATATTGTTTTTGCTACTGCAGAATCATTGGTCATTGTTTGTTGTGATGAAGTCTGTGTTCCTGAGCTTGCTTTTTCATTCCCATTATTATACAGGGGTTGTTGCTGATTGAAACAAAAAGGTTTTAGGGTGACATTGACTTTGATATGATAAGTTGCTTTCTCTAAGCTGTTTGGTGGTGCTCTCAGCTTTGGTCTTTTTGCCGTAGCTATGAGAAGAAGGTTTGAAAGACATTCGGACATTAAACACGATAACTTCGACTCGAAGCTGTATGAATCACAAGAGCAAAACAAAAAAGGATTTTTGATTAGCTTAAGAGGCAAGGTATGAGTCGTGGTTGCTCTTGATACTATGCTTTCTAGCACCTGTCAAATAAATACATTCATTGCATCATGTTCTCCTTTTTCTATTAATTGCTTTATTGTCTCTAGAGTAAAGTCGGCTGTTTTACCAAAAACGTCGTCAGCATCATTTTTACGTTCCACACGAAATACCCCCGTTAGTTTAAATTGACCTTTCAGAAGATCTTTGTATCGTCGGCTATCATATCTGCTGTCCTTAGTAGTAATAGGTGTCATTAAAATATTCTCAAACTCCTTTTGTAACTGGGTATCATTACTTTTGGAAATGGCTCTCATCGCAAGGTCTTTCATCTGAGTAACAAACTTCTTGTAATTTGATATCAAGTGTGCTATACTTTCATCATAATGGGAATTTCTATCACAGAAGGTTATATCATTTTGCCTGTCTTTAACTCCATCGCGATTCATCGGTGGAATACAGCTATCTATCTTTGATGGATGTAAGTTTGCTATGTATACTTCTAAATCAGGAATTTTGTCTGCCCCTTCTACATTTACCCAATAATCTTCATGTGCTTGTAATAGCTCTCTAAACGGAGTATTACTTAACAATCCACCATCCCAAAAGTAACGCATATTGAACTTTTCAATTTCATTACATTCTTCATTTGTTTTCTCTGATTTGCCATTTTTAGTATAATCTATCGGCACCGTTGCATAATCATAGAATTCTGGTAGAGTTCCGCTTGCCATAACATGATCTAAGGTAATTCCTGGATACTTTGTCACATGTTCATACCCTTTATCCTTGGTATATCGGCCATACTCTGTATAAGAAAACCCTTACCAAAAATACTCAAATACCAAGGTAGGCATAGATGATTATGCTTGCAGCATCATAATGACGCTGGTGCGCCTTGGATTATCGCCTCATTTGCTTGAATTCTATTACAATCTGAAGACTGCAGCCCAAAAGTATTACCGACATCACACACTCCACTTACTATTCCAGATAAAGGTACAGCGTTAGCTGCCTAGATATAAAAAAATGCCGCCATTCAAAAGATTATCATCCTTTTACTATCATGTTTCCGCCACTCATTTTCCTTCTAATCACCTCCTGTTTGGATTAGGACAAACAACCCTTGTACCCAATCCAAATCGTTCGCTACTCATGCATTGATTTGCCTTTTATATTTCATTGAATCATCTAGAATATCATGATTTCATAGTCAACGTGTAATAATATAGTATTTTTTACATTATAAACACCAAATTCAATATAATTCTATAGTACTATAAAAGGTTGTATAAGCAGCTTCTTCAATACAGACTTAACAACCACTAATGCGAATTCATATTTGAGATGATTTATGTAAAATGGAAAACGAAAGGATCGAACGTAAAATAGTTTATCCCAAGGGATCTGATCGGGAAACGTTAAAGAAGTTGCATTCAATTGCCTCAGAGAGGAGAAAGGAGCAATTTACAAAGCAACATGAGGAGTTTATCAAAACTGCAAAACTAAAGGCCGAATCTTTGTCTCCATTGGTAGACATGTTGAATATTGATCGGAAAAGGGTTGAGGAGACTATATCTAACACTCGTAAAGCTATGCAGGAGCGTATAGGCAACAAAGAGCCTCCTACCTTCGAATCAGAAGTGTCACATAATCCTGTACGTTATGCGCCTTTTGATATGCCTTATACTAACATTTCATGTGGTGGGATTACATATTGTTCTTTAAGGAATGACCCTAATAGCGGAGAAATAGGCGCTGATCTAGCGATCTTTAATGGTGGTGGGGGTTCTTCAGTTTCAAGTATTGGTTTTTGGTACTATGCAGGCCAATCAGGGACACTGTCAGTAATAATTAATGCTTCTGTCTGGGGATCAGGCTACGTTTTTTCGGCACTGTTTGGATATGCTTCGGCCTATGCAAGACTAAGGGCATATATTGAGAAATACTCCTCTGATTTTAAAGTCTATACCTCTTCTACAAACATATATGACCGATCCGGTGTTCTTGAATTTGATATTACCAACTTTGATTGGCAGAGCTTTAGTGTAGGTATTTCGATTCCCGTAGATGCTGGAACTTGGTATGCAATTTGGGCTGATGCAGTACAAGGTGCATATGCAGGTGGTATAGCAGATTCTGTCTCAAACTTTGATATGTACGTGAATTCCGTGGTCTATTCATTGGATGGAGGAGGTCCTATAATGTGAGATGTATCCCCAAGTACGCAGCCTCAGTGTAACTGACTACTGTGAATATTTGAAGCGGCACAAGGTAAGAAGTGACGACTTGTCTACTGTCATATTAGCGTTGATAGCTGAAGCCCTTGTTTTCTAACTGTCATCATGCAGACATAACCAGAAGACGAAAAGCATAGTACGCTATAGGTAGATGCAAAAATCTTTATTCCAAGCGTGTTTGTGATTATATAATAATAGGAAGATCGGTCTTATTTGTAATACTATATTGGCTGCTCTGGATGGGTTATTCAGCTTGGCAAGGACCATTCTATCCTTCCAGTCTAGATTATTCTTCTGATTGGCTAAAGTTTTATGCTTCAGTCTTTAACTATGTAGAGATTGATTCCTCATTTTATAAAACGCCTAATGTTTTCATAGTTAAAAATCGGTTCAACAAGACACCTGAGAATTTCAGATTCACAGCCAAGTTTCCAAAAGTTATCACTCATGATAAACACCTAAAAGACGTTAGCAGAGAATTAGAGAATTTCTTCTAATCTATGCTACCACTTAGAGAAAAGAATCTAGCATTACTAATACAATTACCTCCATCACTAAAGATAACTGAAGGGATAGAGAACCTAAGAGAACACATAGTACCTGAACTCGATGATAGGTTCAGATATACAATAGAAGTAAGAGACAGGTCTTGGTTTCAGGATTTAGCATACAACTTCTTTGCAGACAATAACATATGCATGGTATGGAGTCAACTTGCAGAGCTAAGAAGTACACCTCCAATAGCTACTACTGATTTTCTTTATCTTAGATTTATTGGTGATAAGTCAAGTGTCATATCTAATGTCGTCATACCATCTTCCAAATGTTTTGTCCAGATATTCTGATACTGCAGTTTTTTGCTCTTCTATGTGATCATAGAACCTGTTTGCACATATGTCTGACTTTATCTGCTGGTTTACTTTCCTTTCATTTGGATTATGGTCAGCCAACCTTCTTTCTGTGCATTGACATAATCCATGACCATTTTGCTTAAATGGAATGAAGCATTGTCCCATATGAGTATCAGTCTTTTCCATCGACCATTTTTCAAAGTACATCACTTTAGTTTCTCAAGATGGTCTATAGTATTAATAGAATTCATTTCATCATAGAAATTGTACATCATCAATTTCTCTTCAGGCCATACCATAGATATGTATGCAGAGAACTTCTTTCTACTACCATTATGTTCTATTATTTGTTGCTGACCTTCAAAACTCATAGACTTGCGAATACAAGGTTTCTGTGTTATGGTAGTTTCATCTTCAAATACCACAATGACTCTCTTTTTTCAAGAGCTGTTGCTATCCGCTTGTAGTTTTCCACTCGTTCTTTTCCTTCTTCATAATCATCTCCATCATGTAGCAGTTCCAGTTTTGGTCTTCGATCTTTTTGCATCTAATTCCTAAATCTTTTGTTATTCGCTGCAGGTGCCTGAAGCTGATTGTGATTCCTAGCTCATTTGTCAAACATTCTGCTAGAGACCTCAGACTCCAGGTATTTCTGAGATAACCAAACAGGCGAGGGTCGTTGAATAATGCTGAAAGAATAATCTCTCTGTCTTTATCTGTTATGTCAGATTTTGATCCGCCAGGCTTCTTCATCTTTACTCCATCAATACCACTTTCTATATAGGGGGCAACCCACCTCTGTACAGACTTGCTACTGACTCCATGTTCATTTGCTATATCTTCAAAAGTTCTACCTTCAGCTTTTTGGACTATAGCCAGTAGCCTACGGTACTCCTTCTTCTTATTCGTGTTCCTCATAAATGATTTTAATTTGTTCTTCTGTACTATGGTAAGTTTGAGTTTGGAAGGATGATTCACAGAATGAGAATAATCCTCGCTGCTAAGCTTTAACTATTTGCAAATTTAGGTTGTGTAATTAACAAACAACGACATAAATTCAGACACTTTACTTAGCAAAGAAGTTCGTTAGCCTAGAGTAGAGGTTGACCTTGGCTGACCATTGCGAATAACTTCTAGAATGTTTTTGTCTTTTGAAAGATATTGTAGTATTGTACGGGCGTCTACTGCACCACGTTCCCAGGTAGATGGCTCGGGTTGATTAATTGGGAATTCTTCTGCTGTTGGTGTTGTTGTAATATCATAGCATTCAAAGGAGTACCGATTTTTGTATTTTCCTGGTATCACTTCACCTGTTTGAAATTCTGTCACTGGTACTTCTTTCTTATCAAATTTGCCTATAAAGTATAGAAGTTTGCGTTCTCTCAGATACAAATGTGATATACTTTGTCTTTCCTGGCGTCCTTTGTTGTTGTTTTCTGTCGATCTCTGGATCTTTTGTTTAGTCTCCTTGTCAAAACCTACTTTGTTTATTTGTCTCCCTGAGACTCTTCTTCTTTTAGCATACATACATCTAAGCAGCAATTATATATAAAAGGTTATGTGGAATGACCGTTATGATTACCAGCAATGGTAACGCTATGTCAAAGAAAGATTCAAAGGTATTTAGAAGATATAGTGCAAGCACAAAAAGGGTAAGGATCAGATCGTCTTCATTTGAAGAGCATTTAATTATTCTCTCCAAAAGATTGGCTTTTGAAGGAAACATTTGCGTCTACTATGAATAACTGTAGATGTCAGCCAAAACGCCTCGTTTATTTTATTGCCACCACACATAAGGCATTTAGGAATTAGATTTCAGCATACATAACGATACTTACTTTTCCTAGTCCATAGTATTATTTTGAATAAAATGGCTGTTGTGCAGTATGACAGAACAAAGTAATATGATAACAGTCATGAATACTATAATTCATTGAATACATGAAGCGAATAGAGTACATGTCTAGTGACGATACAGAGGAAGAGAAGTTTTTTAGAGAAAGATATGCACAGGAGCTGCAAAAGAAAAAGAGGCAGCCAGGCGCTGGCAGCTATTCTCAAGGTGATGAAATGGCTGAAGAAAGAAGAAACGTGAGTCATCAGCAAGGGAAAACACCAGGACGTAGAGGAGAAGAAATAAAACAGGAAGAAATTGACAAGGAAATCGTCAGACGTAATAGATTACAGCAGCAGACGAAGAAGAATGAGAAGAAAAATGCAAATTGAGATGTTCGCTACAATATAACGAATATGGGTTTGAATAACAAAATAGTTTATCTACATATGTAGGGCATTTATCCGAATGCCTTGTCTTTAAATCCTAAAGCTTGTAGTTCTTATTATCGATATCATTCTATATACATGGCTTTATATCATGTTAATGAGTAATATATGATAATATATGTTCATAAATTGTACTTCATGTAACTATACTATGCTAAACTGCTCTTTAGTGAAGGAATTGTAACGATAGAAGATAAAGATAACGATACCAAAAAATCTTCAAACGAAAAAGCTACTCAGGCTTACAAGCTGTTCTCGGAAGGAAAGAAGCCTGTACAAGTGGCAATCGAATTAGGTCTTAGGGAAGGACAAGTAAACAAGTTCTTTAGAGAATATTGGAAGCTAAAGCGTATTGATAAATTATACCAACTATACCCGGAAATAGAGCCTTCTCTTCCAAGCTTTTTGAAATTACACAAGGCATTGAAGAAAAAAGGTTTGAATCCACAAAACACAGAGTCATTTGTAGGCCTCATAGAATTGGGTATTGTAAAACTCCCTAGAACCGTTTCTGCAGCATCAAGTATCATTTCTTTATATTTTTCTTTGTCATACTGGGATAGATACTCTGCTTGGGTATTATCTACAGCTATAGGTACCACCCTACATTTTCGCTTGTCTTTGTTATTATTTGAGTCATCTGTATATTATTTATTAATATAAAATACATTCCTAGTAATACTTATCAGGTAAGTATGATCTATCTGATATATATCCACGGCTTTTACCTCTTAGAACATCGAAATAGCTGTTGCTGTTTAATTCAGATTTGTGACCTTCTGTGAAGGTTCGTCTGTGTTTATCAAACGGCCATCAGGAAACAATTTTTTAACAATGGCATCTGCATATTCCTGGTTTGGATATTCCTGTCGTTGTTGCTATTGTTATTACCTTCTGCTATTCTCTTTGTGTAAATCCTAACTAGATCTGTCATACCTTCTTCAAACGTTACGTGAAACTCTTTGCCGCTATATTCATCGATAGAGTCTACTCCAAAGTGCCACATCTTTACAATCCAGTTTCTATAAGAAGGTATTGTAGGCGCGTTTGAAAGTGGTGCAGGTAGTGATGACTGGATATTATTCCCCCTACAATAATTATCTATAATAGTCGTGATATGTACTTCGGTTCTGGTCAATGCCTCGAATAGCTGCATAATATCTTTGGCATCAACTGCTATAGGTTTGCATGAGCACTTTGGTATGAACGGAAATCCATCTAGAATTACAGTACTTAACATTTTGGATAGATTGGAATATGAAGGAATGATAATTGCTAGAAAAGAGAAGGAGAATAGTCAAGTCTACCAGCTATTTATCAATAATGAAAATGTGATAATTCCCAAGAAACAACTTCTTGATGATTTCAAAAATTCTTATCTCGAATTGGTGGATAAATCTAAGGAGAAAATAGATCCAAAGGCCGATAATACGAATCTAATAAATTCACTATTATGGCTCTATGAACACTTTGTTGGAATGTGTATTTTCGCCACATTGTTTACATGGGCTCAAAAGATTAATGATAAACAAGACTTGAATAAATTGTCTACAATGGCCTTCAATAATTTACAAGAGATGCAATCAAAATTAATAGATGTAATCCCAAAAGGAGATAAACCACCTGCTACCGAGATGACTACATTCAGCGTTCATCTTGATCCGTTCATGTTCTATTATATAACAAAGTCTCTTAGAGAATATGGATTAGATAATAGACCTCTTGCGTAATTGAAAGCTTAGATCTTTATTCTTCATTGATATGCGCATATTCGATACTCTGTTGATGTCTTACGCTCGACTATCAAGAAGGCCATTGTTATTCAAATCATTTACCGGGTTGAATATATTAGAATTTGA
>JAFAQB010000285.1 GCA_019246625.1 Nitrososphaeraceae archaeon | reverse complement strand
TCATTGTGCCGCACAATGGACAATTCATTGTCATTAATATAGAAAAGTATGGATAACTACTAATATACCTTATTAAAAGCACATACTATGGCTAAACAGATAATGGTTAGTAAACAACTCTACACGCCTTCAGTCATTGACTCTTCTAATACCATCATGCATATAAACGAGATCTATCTCAAAAGTCTCTTAACTTAACCATTTCCAGTTAAGAAGACCATAAGTTTTCCCCTGTCGGTTCCAGCGTGTAATCCTTCGTATGTGATCATTTCTGATGCTCTATCCTTTTTAGTTCTGTAAGTTCTTGTCTATCAGACATGCATGCTACTGCACAAATCAGTTAGATAAGAAGATACCTTATTGATTAATAGATAGTATAGACATTTGATCAACAAAGAAGTTAAGTTCCTAAGATATTCTGAATATCCTGATTCGTCACTGACCTAGAGCAGAAAGGACAGTGAAGCGTATTATTATTACCCCAGTAGTGAAATCTTGAAAGACAATTGGAACATTTTATGAGAGGTACAGAATATAGATCAGAAAATGATCCAGGATTAAATATTTTGCTAAAACTAAAATCGAACTTTCGTTCTTCGAAAAATCCTAAAGAATACCTTCATTATCCAGAAACTAGCCGTGCTCTTTCTCCAAAGCCTACCACTGTTCTACCAATTACAGAGATAGCAACTGGGTATTCATTCATCACAAAGTGGGGTTCTTATGGTACAGCTAAAGGGGAATTCGATAATCCAAATGGCATTGCCGTAGACTCCTCTGGTTATGTGTATGTGTATGTGGTTGATACTTCCAACCACCGTATCCAAGTATTTTCCAACTACTAATAAAGAAGAGGAAAATGATCCTGTTAGCCAATATGAATTCTCGTATTGCTTGTTAACTTATGATTTACTAACCCATAGTTAGATGTTTCTATGTTATTGCTAGATTTAATATTTTCTCAAGGAATAGTTCGTAGCAAATTGATGGAGTATTGATATTGGTACTGGTTCCTCCCAACAGCAGAATACAGCAGCTAAACTAGAAGCTGGTACTGGAAAGCAAGGACGATGAACTAACCAGACTTAGTGACGCTGTAACTATGCTAAGCGATCGGTACAATATACTGTTGACTGAAATGGAACGACTTAAGATTACCAAATAGATTGATGGTCGTGATACTATCTAGAAAGCACACTTCATCATAAATGCTCTATGGCACCATACGATGCTCTTAACGGATTGAAAACACAATACCTACGTTTGTATTGACTTGCTGTTCCCCAGAGATTACAGGAGTTGATCTATTAGCTATAGATGCTGATGCCACCACTGATTCTTTTGCTAAAGGATTTGGAGGAGGTTGAATCTCAAACTCATTAAGATTGACTGACTTTACTCCTACTACTTTTAATCCTAATACTGAAGTCGCAATATCAGCTTTGGTTCTTGCATTATCAATTGCTTGTTTTATAAGGCTATTTTTGGTTTCATCTAATCTTTTGTCAGATAATGTAAAATCAACACTATTTACAGTATTGGCTCCTGCAGCTACAGCCATATCAATCCACCTTGATACATTTCTTATGTTCATACTTTGTATTTGTATTAAGTTAGATACTGTAAATCCTGTTATCTTTCCTACAGTATCAGAAGGTCGTGAATAGTTGTAGTTTGGAAATATGCTCAAGGATGAGGTACTTGTTTCATTCTCCTTTACGCCAGCTGTTTTTAATGCATCAATTACTTTGTTCATTATCTTTGAATTAGCTACCAAGGCGGCATCTGCTGTTTTGTTATTTGTCTCAACTCCTATAGTGAGCATAACTTTATCAGGTTTTACTCTAGTATTTGCAGTTCCTGTGACGAATAGAGTGTTAGGATTACTGGTATTGTTCTGATATGAATGCAAGTTTGATGGTTGTTGAGCATATGCTGTATTATTTGAGAATACATAAACAACCAATCCAACAAATGAGATGCTGAAAGTGATTAGAGTAAAAGTCAGGAATTTATCATAAATCTTAAATGTCACGTGGAATTATATTTAGTATAAATGGATAAGTGTTACCATACTTTACATACTATCATATTCTCATCCCATCAGCCATAAGATACTATAACTTTGTTTACAATTGCAATATAATAATATTGGGTAGGCTGAAAAACGAATATATCTAAATTTCCTTATACAAAATATGCTAAGTATTGATTCATCTAGGAGTTGTCGACTGATTCCATGAAGATATCGGTGCTAAAAGTGGGTTTCCGTCAAGATAGGGTAGGGTATTCTTAAGCTTTAAAGGTTTTTGTTTTATGAACTCATCTGAAAAGTCTCATGAGCATCATTATACAGCCAAGTTGAATAAATCCTAGATAGGTTGATGCTATTTATCTTCCAGGTTTTCCATTGGCTTATTATACTCATAGGAATAACTGTACGTAGCACAGTAAAAGTTAGGACTATGATAAAACGTTGTCTGCGCTTGAGCGAGGAATTTCTTGTAAAGCCGGGAAAACTCAAGTTAAAGGATTGGGATGCTAATTATCACGCAAACAAAAAGAAACAAGACGTGGAGAGTGAGCTGGCAACTTTTTCTAGTCAAATGTCTGAATTACAATACAAGCTGTTTGCAGACAATAGACAAGCTCTGGTCATCATACTTCAAGGAGTTGATGCTTCAGGGAAAGATAGTACAATTCGTCATGTAATGGGAGCACTAAACCCTCAAAGTTGTTATGCAAAGGCATTCAAAGTTCCAACAGGAGAAGAACTTTCACACGATTATCTTTGGCGTGTCCATATAGCAATTCCTGCAAAAGGTCAAATAGCAATTTTTAATCGTTCTCATTATGAAGATGTGATTGAAGCTCAGGTTCATAATTTGATTTCGAAAAAAGAGTTGAATTCAAGATTCAGACAAATCAATGATTTTGAAAAGTACTTATCAGAGAACCATGTAAGAATACTAAAATTCTTTTTGCATATCAGTAAAGATGAGCAGAAAAAAAGACTCTTAGAAAGGTTGAAGGATCCAACAAAACACTGGAAAATATCCGACAGCGATCTTCAAGATAGAAAATACTGGGATAATTATATGGAATCCTATGGAAAAGTTTTGGGCATTTGTAGTACCAAATATGCACCCTGGTATATTATTCCTGCAAATTCAAAGTGGTTCCGCAATTGGATGGTGGCTCAAATTGTCATCAAAACATTAAACAGTATGAAATTAAAGTATCCA
>JAFAQB010000269.1 GCA_019246625.1 Nitrososphaeraceae archaeon | reverse complement strand
GATTTATATGAAAATGCAGACTTTTCGATAGATACTATAAAAGCTTCCATTGGAGATGGAGAGTTAAAGACCAAGCAAATACTAAAAAGATTGCCTCAATCTAAGTAGATCCTCTTTATCTGAATATTAGGAAGTAACGAATTAATTTTACTCAATGCTCAGACCAACCTGGGCAAAATACGGAAGTAATGCCACCTTACAGTACCTTCTTCCAGTCCTCTTAAAATGCATGGTTTGAAAAGTCAGACACTAGCCCCATGTTCTTCTGATACTTTGTTACATCTCGCTCGAATATCTTCAAACTTCCCATACATGGAGATCGCTATGACATACACCTGAGGATTGAATCTTGACTAGAACCTGTGAACCTTTTGGTGTCGGTGTTTGAAGCTCTTGTACCTGTAGAGGTTCAGTTAATTCAACTCATAGCAGTTATTGCTATTATTATCGCTACTACTATTCAAATGTACGATGGTGTGCTGCTTTGACATGTGACTTAAGAAAATCTGCCAGTGGTCCTTTGATTTCTTTAACATTATGTTTAGACAATGTCATTTCTTCTGCTGCAGGTCCACCTGCAGCTCCTCCGTTTCCTTTCTTTGTGCAATAGATATTTACCTTCCATCTTTCATCATCAAGCCTTGGAAAGTCGGATCTAAAGTGAGCTCCCCTACTCTCTTGTCGCATCAAAGCACTTCTTATTATGGCCTCACAAGCAATAAGTGATGATTTCATTTGTAAACTTATAATAATATTTTCAATATCATCATCAGCAATATTGGATTCTTTTAGATTAGTATTATGTTTATTAGAATAAAATTCATTCTTTAATTCTAAAATTCGTTTCAATCCGCTTTGAAGCCTTGTCTGTTCTCTTACTATTCCTGCATTTTGCAACATCAATTTTTGTAATTCATTACGGAACTTAATTGGTTCCTTAATTACAAAGATTCCTCCATAATAATCGTCATCTTCATTATCATTATTATTATCATCATCACCATCAAATCTGTTTTTTTGGTTTACAATATCTGATTTAGGTTGTGATAATGCCTCTTTAGTTTTCTTTGTATTTCCTTTCCTTGCATGCAATGCTAATTTTGCTGCTTCATCACCAGCAATTTTTCCAAAAACGACTGTGTCTAACAAGCTATTTCCACCTAAACGATTAGCACCATGAATCTGACTTATTACTTCTCCAACTGCAAATAGACCCTTGACCCTTGTTTGACAGTTTGTTTCTACTACAACCCCACCCATAGAATAATGTGCAGTAGGTCCAACTTCCATTTTCTCTTTTGATATATCAATCCCATCAAGTTCTTGGAATTGTTCATACATAGTAGTAAGCCTTTCTTGAATTACTTCCTTTCGTAAATGGGTTACATCTAACCAGACTCCACCATGTTCTGTACCTCGTCCAGAGATTATTTCATTGTAATTAGCACGAGCCACAACATCTCGTGGCCCAAGCTCCATTCTTTCAGGGTCATAATTTTTCATAAACCTCTCACCTTTTGAATTTAGAAGAATACCTCCTTCTCCACGTATTGCTTCTGTAGCTAGAGTACCCACTGCCTTCTCTGGCCAAACCATCCCAGTAGGATGAAACTGTACCATTTCCATATCTACTAAATCTACACCTGCTTCATATGCTAGAGCTATACCCTCTCCATAGTTTTCAAAAATCCTCGAACTACTTACTGCATAAACTCGAGTATATCCACCAGCCGCTAGGATTAAAGACTTGCATTCAAATGTAACAAATTCTTTCTTTTCTATGTCTATTCCAAATGCTCCTTTGATTTCTTTTCTTCCTTTTTCTTCTTCTCTCTCATTTGCTACTTGTTGTCCACGAGATGGTGAGGAGATGGATAATCTTTCTCTATTGATATTATGACCCTCTACTTCCAACAATAATTTCGCGATGTAAACATTGTCTATTATTTTGATTTTCCTCTGATTTACCTGTTCCATCAAAACACGAACTATTTCCTGCCCGGTCCAATCTTCATAAAATACAGTCCTTCTATAAGTGTGAGCTCCAAAAAATCGCTGTGTTAGTCTACCGTCTTGCTCTCTATGAAATCTAGCACCCCAGCCTACCAATTCATTTATGGCATCAGGTGCATTTTTGCAAAGTATCTCAACTCTTTCATAGTCGGCAAGAAATTCACCTTCTCTTAGAGTATCAGCTGCATGTATCGTCCAATTATCTTCTGGATCCATAGTACCAAGAGCTGCATTGATACCACCTCTTGCAAGTGTTGTATGAGGGTCACCTGTTTTGCTTTTACTAATTATCAGAACATTAGCACCAGCGTCATGGGCTTGAATTGCAGCTCGAAGACCAGCAGAGCCACCACCTATAATTAAAATATCACAAATGTAATTAGATTGTTGCTTTTTCATCACATGCTCAGCCATTTTATTATTATTCATTTCCAACTTATACTTCCTTACCTGTCATCAACATATGATGTGTATGTATATTTTTTAAAATATCTTTATGGATTTGTTCCCTCATTAATTCATAAATCAACGAATTTAATATATTTGTTTTTTGTTGATTAATCCACGTCATTTGCAAGAACATCTACATCTTGAAGTCCAAGAACATTTTTGACCCTTTACTACATTGTGAAGGCTAGTTCTTTAGACCTTCTATCCAGCCTTTTGTTATCTAACTTTTTTTGTTCTTTGAGTGTACTTTCAATTGCTTTTTTTATTTTATCTGTTACAAATGGAAGAATTCTTGGGTCATTCACTTTTAGGAATTATATAATCCTCTTTTAAGTGGGTATTTTCAACTAGCGAAGCAATGGCATATGATGCTGTTACAAGGATCTTTTCCTCAAGTTTTTTAGCTCTTGTATCTAACAATGCCCGAAGAACTGATGGAAATACCACAGCATTATTTACTTGATTTGGATAGTCAGAACGTCCAGCGCCTATAATTCTTGCACCTCATCTACGAGCATCTGAGGGAAGGATTTCAGGCTCTGGATTGCTGATAAGGTTATGCAGTTGCATTACACTGCAAATGAAACTCGAGTGTATATAGTCGATAGTATATCATATAGTGAAAGGGGCATGATACATGACTCTTAAGAATTTTGAGAAGTACCTAAATGATTTGGATGTTGACATGACATTAATAATTGTAGAATTGAAGTTAGATCGAGGAAAGGTCCATGAATACCGTCTT
>JAFAQB010000294.1 GCA_019246625.1 Nitrososphaeraceae archaeon | reverse complement strand
AGTCAAAGCTATGTAAGAGTATAATAATACCAATGATTTATTGAAAGAATCAAAGTACGTTAGACTGGCTAATAATACCATGTTCCGTATTATGAATAAGTCTAGAATACCATCATTATTCCTACATAAGAAGAGTAATCATATATTCTTACCACTATTCTGATTAATGTCATATGTACTGATAGCACCTCCGAAAATAATATTAGATGAATGGTGTCTTAATCGCCATCAGTTCAGAACCTAAACTCCACGCCGAGCTCGCAATTCTTGAACAAACTTCTTCTAATCATCTTGGTCACGAACATAATATTATTGAAAATTGCAAGTCTCGGTTGAGATATTTTAATGATGATCCATTGTTGCATTTAAGATTAATTGGGCAATCTCCTTTGGATATGATACAATTGACAGATGACTATAAGGGAGTGAGATAGTAGTAGTGGTAGCATTAATTTTCTTTGCAAACATATGCTGCATGTAAGGAGGAATAATTCGGTCATTCTCAGATACCTGATACCATGTTGGATGTTGCTTCCAAGCAGGAAGACCAGATTTTTCAGCAAGAATTGACGAACTAAATGGCTTTTGCGTGGCAGCCATAATTTTGGCTTGGGTAATATCTATATCTTGAGCACACAGCTGTGGAAACATCTCAGGGTTTACATATACAAACCCCCCGCTATCATAGACCAAAAATCCGTTTGGAAGGTTTGAGGAGTCTACCAAATCAGCTAGAGATTGGCCATCATTAGGAACAAATGCAGCAAGATAAACGAGACCTTTGACTTTGGAATTATTGTAAGCTGCGTTTGTGATTACCATTCCACCATAGGAGTGACCTACAATAATAGTTGGTCCACTAGCACCAATGAGGTCAATTGCGCGCTTTACAGTTGCAATATCATCAGCCAGCGAATAGAGAGCAAGCTGTACAGCAATAACTCTATGTCCTGCATTTTGTAGAATAGGAATTACTTTACTCCATGAAGAAAATCCATCAGCCCATGTCCCATGTACTAGAATGATATTATACATAATATTTGCATTTGTTGCATTGCCTTACTCAAGATATTATATGGCTTTATGTTAGAATTGGTTAAACAAATGAATCGTTGTACATGTGGTAGTAATATATTAGTGCTTTTTCAATTGCTTGCTTTTCTCTTACGCTTTTTTGAAAGATGAATCACTTTTGGATCTGGATTTTTTGCAGGCTAATTCTGTCAGAATTTAGGCTGTATTGTCCAAGAACAAGGGATCAAAAGACAAAAATATGAACGAAGGAGGAAGAAATCAATGATTGATACTACTGCAGCCGCAACAAACCTATGGCCAGCAGAACTTCCATTGGCAGAATGGAAGGACACATATGATACGCTGCACAGGTGGACTCAAATAGTAGGAAAGATCAGGCTTGCACTCACTCCACAGATAAACCACTGGTGGAATTCCACTTTATACATTACACCGCATGGTCTTACAACATCCTCCATGTATTACAATGGCCGACCCTTACAGATAGACTTTGATTTTATTTCTCATTTTCTGCTCATTGTAACAACTGACAATCCAACTAAGACAATTCCTCTCCGACCTTGTTCAGTAGCTGAGTTTTACGAAAAAATCATAACAGCCTTAAGGTCACTTGAAATGCCTGTAACTATATGGACTACACCCGTAGAAATACCTGATCGAACTCCATTTGAGCAGGACGAGAAACATAAATCTTATGATCCAAAATATGCACAGCAATTCTGGCGCATCTTAGCTCAGGTGAGCCGCGTGTTTTCAGAGTTTCGTTCTAGGTTCACTGGCAAAGTGAGCCCAGTACACTTTTTCTGGGGCGCTTTTGATCTAGCCGTTACTCGCTTTTCAGGACGTATTGCACCGTTACATCCTGGCGCACCATATTGTCCCCCTTTTGTTATGGCAGAAGCTTATTCGCACGAGGTAAGTAGTTGTGGTTTCTGGCCTGGCGGCAGTAGTGGAGGACCGGTTAATGAACCTATATTCTATTCTTATTCGTATCCTGAACCTCAGGGTTTCAAGGATTATCCAATCCAACCAAAGCAGGCATTATATCATAATGAGATGAAGGAGTTCATGCTGCCATATAATGTAGTCAGTACTGCAAATTCGCCTGATGAGGTTTTACTGAGTTTCCTGCAAAGTACATATGAAGCTGCGGCTACATGCGCTAAATGGGACCGAAATGCATTGGAGCGTCATAGCAGTAGTAGGTAGTTGCAGCCCTTTCTTTTGTAAAGAATGATCAAATGGTATCAGGGTAACAAAAGCTATAGCTAAGTATGCTCTATCTTATAGAAAAGACAAACATATGTTAACTGGTAATAATAGTGATTATAATAACGAAAGAGAAAAGAAAGTTCTAGACCTATATAATCAAGGCGAAGACTAAGAGGACTTTTGACTGTATCTAAGACATTGTCTATATAGCTAAAAACTACCTTATCAGATTCTTGCGCATGAAAATCACATATGATTTTATTTCTACAACCACATGTCCCTAGAAAAACTCAAGGAAGTTTGAGTATCTATAATAGCACGATCAACGACAAGCCAAATCGTATGAATAGGACCAGCAATCTTCATCTTTATCTTGACTGTGCCACTATTCTGGATGCTTCCTTTTCGTTCAATTACCTTGAACTGATGCCAATGAGGATTAAGCCGTTCAAATACACCTTCTCTTATATGCCATGCAAATAACTCATTTGAAGATATTCCCCTTGCTTGCTCCTTCATATTTTTGTGTGCGGCAGAGGCCTCGTATTCCTGATGTATTCTGCCAGCATGTTGAGTTGCGGCTAAATTGAGTTGTTACTGTTATCGATCCTCAGATAGGCGCGCAGCCACTGCTTTTTGAGATATCATCTTTGCTAGCCGGACGAA
>JAFAQB010000241.1 GCA_019246625.1 Nitrososphaeraceae archaeon | reverse complement strand
TAATTTTTTGGTATTGCTCCATATTATTTTAGCGCGGCCTTGACGCACTATCGGGAATGTACCAGTGGCTTGATCGGGCGCCAAAGGGGCGCAACGAAACTGGGCAGTGGTTTCCGAGACGCGACGAGTACACGTGAGATTCTCGATGCGGCGGCTCCAGAAATATCATCATAAATTACATTATTACGTGCCTTTATAGATGAGGTTGTGTGCTTTGTGTATTCTAAACTATCTTGACTCCTTACATTTCTTTTTTCTCTTCTACCAATGTTCGATTCTTCCTTAGACTATCTTGTTGTATCATGCTAAGCTGTTGGCGTTATCATCATAGTGCACTCTCGCTCTAGGTGTTAATGCACTGTGCCTTAAGACTAGTTATTAATAATAATTTGATCTGACTTTAACTAAGCCTCTATCAAATATTGCCCTTGTATGTGTATTATTATATAGTTGGTTTATATGTTTTAATGGTCCTTCTGTAGGTATTGAGATCTTGAAGTTCTGTTTGCATAACTTAAGATAGCTAAACTATTATTATTGTCTAGAATTAAACATAAACATGTAACTTAAACGATAGTCTTTGTTCCTTTGCAATCTCTCGGGTAGTCTTGCCTTGATTGTATAGCTCTAAAACCTTCCTTTCTCTTTCGGTGTTATTGTCACTTGACAATGTAGTATGTTACTATAATAAAGAATGTACTTGACTATATCTTTTCTCTGATATCGTCTGATATCAGCAATTGTTATCCCGATACCCATTTTCTGTCTCTGATTCCTTCTGTTACCATTGCATATTTTTACTGAGCTTGTACAAAGGGATAAGGTGGTACCATAAGACTATGCAATAAAATAAATCTGACATTTATTTTGCTAAATGGTATTGCAATGATAAGGTTATGCAGTCAGATTACAATGCAAATGAAACTAGTCCGTATATAGTAGATAGTATACCATACAGCATCTAGCACCAATTTAAAGTCAAGTCCACATAGACACCAAGAAGTGTTCTGACTGTTGTGGATGTGGCCAAAAGCTGATCGGATAAGTGCGTTATAGCATCGTCTTTTACTTTATCGCTCTTAAAAGTGGTCCAGACGATAAAAGAAGGTTTTAGGTAGTTAGATGATAGGTAGTCATACAAGCAGTACTAGGTCTATCTGAATCTTTCATTCTGTATTGTATGTCCTGGAAATTATTTTGGCGTTTTCATCTTCAAGCAAAAAAGGAAGTAAACCTGTGAAGACATCTCACATATTCAAATAATGGCACACTGTTTCTTCATACATATCAATATTCGAACTGTGGATTCAGAACTTGTTCATTTCCTCCTCTTGGTCCTCCAACTACTATACCACTAAATAAAATGTTTACAAAGTACATGTATGTATGAATACTCTTGACAATGGGATGCAAAGATGAAAACAGAAAGTACTATTACTGCTGCTATTATCATTATCTCCGTGATTGCGATAGTTCTTGTGTCTAGTATGGCTTGTGGGACATTTTCTTTTGCAGTAAGAACAAGCAGTACTAGTAGTTGTATAGATAGTCAATCTACTACCAGCAGCGTACCTTCACAAATAAGTTTCAAAGAGAGGTACTGACCCATGTTCTTCTAGTAAAACTGTCGACTATCTGTGGGATCACGTATACGCTGTGAAGAATGGTAACCCTAAATGGGGTCGGGACCCTGGCAGGTTAGACGTAAACGCTCCATGTGTAACCTTACTGGAACAGTTTACAGCAAAGTAGGAGGAGGAACAGAGGAGCATGATGACAACCAACAAAGATTAACTTATAAAGTAAAATCCTATCGCAATAATGACATATACTGTAGTTAGCATAAGGCCTTCAAACCAATTACTCTTGCCATCATGTGCTATAAGATTTAATATTATTGCTGCAAGGAAAATGCTAACTAGCTCAAATATTGTAAATACCAACGTAACCGGCTTACCTATAATAATACCAGCAATTACAAGGATTGGAACCACAAAAAGTGCAATCTGAGTCCCAGAACCAGCTGCTATTCCTATCGATAAATCAATCTTTCCCTTCCTAGCAAGTATTATTGCACTAGTATGTTCAGCAGCGTTCCCAACTATTCCTATAATTACTGCACCAACAAACAGCTCTCCAAATCTAAACTCTTTAGTTGTGGCTTCTACTGATCCAACCAGGATTTCACTTACTATGATCACTCCAGCCATGCTTATGCCTAGTAATACAAATGATTTTTTCTTGCCCCAACGGTCATGAATCCATTCTCCTTCTCCTTCTCTCCCTTTTCTTCTTGGCGATAATGTTTTTTGGCCTTCTATCTCAGTTTGAACTTGTACCGGAGGTTGAGCGAAAAAAAGATGCTTATGTGTAAAAACTGTAAATATAATGCTTCCAATATACACTGCTAATAGTAAGAATGCAAGAGAATCGCTTAGGAATTGTATCTTTATTTGGTTATTCACATCCACAGGCTTTAATATGGTAGCTGCTAAAACAGTTGGCACTGCTAATCCTATTACGGCTAGAAACAACATAGAAGATTGAACTCCTGTATTTTGTCTGTTGAAAAACTGTTCTTTATACTTGAATCCGCCTGCAATAATACTTAGGCCAGAGATCAAAAGTATGTTTCCAAGTATTGCACCTGTAATGGAAGCTTTTACAAGATCAAGTAATCCTGCATTAATAGAAACAACACCTATTATTATTTCGGCAGCGTTTCCAAAAGTTACATTTAGTAATGATCCTAAAGTAGATCCACAATAGAATGCAAGGTGTTCAGTTGAATCACCAATTAATTTCGCAAGTGGTATTAATCCTAACGCTGCAACTACAAATAAAATTGTGTGCTCGGCATGCGCTAATTCTAAGATAACTGCTATGGGCACAAACATAAGTAGAAGATATACGGTAGAAGATTTGGATAATTTTATGGTCGTTATGTCCAAATACTCATACTTTATGAAGTCTTCTTATTTCTCTTTTATTTATTATTAGCTCCTGTGGAAACTGGAAAAGGATAGGAATATGTCACACGGTGAAAACAAATTGACCACCAGAGACAGCATACACTATGCATTAGTCGCATTATATCACTCTTGCGTGTTATGAGAGTATCCTTTTGGCTATAAAAGAATGCAATTCGGAATCACTCATTTTCCTTTTTGCATCTGCATACAATTTTGCATCCTCGCCAACAGGATATTTAAAGAAATTATTATTAGTTCCTTGCCTAGAGGAAACTACTGAAGCCTCAATGCTTTCAAGTATCACTTTAGCAACTTCCTTGGGGTCTGGTGCATTTCTCATAGCTGGATAGTAGTGAGATAGAAACTTCTCTATCACATTTGCATATTTGCTTTCTCTGTTGGATTTAGAATTATCTGAATATTTAGCACTACCGATTGTTGCGGAGGAGGAGGAGGAGGCGGCAGCCATGGTCAGTGATTCGGAAGGAGGAGATGAAGATGAGAATAGATATGATGAAATCGACAGAGTATTGTCTGGCATTATAATATTTTTTACGAAATTGGTGTTAATGACGCCCGGTTCGATAAGGACTACACTAATTCCATATGGTTCTATCTCATAAGATAAAGACTCACTCAATCCTTCTAATGCAAACTTTGTACTATTATAAACTGATGACGCAGGAAACCCAACATAACCTGCAAGCGAGGAAATATTAACTATAGTTCCACGTCTTTGATTCCTCATTACAGGAAGTACCTGCTGTATTGTTCTAATTGCTCCAAATAGATTTGTTTCAAATTGTTTTTTGATATCATCGATTGGTTGATCTTCTAGGGCGCCAAATAGTCCAAACCCGGCATTATTTACCAAAATATCAATTGTTATTCCCCTCTTATCATCATTACATATTTCTTTGAAGGCTCTTACTACGGAATCATCTTTATCTACATCCATTTGGATGACCATTAGTGGAAGCTTTTCTTTTTCAGCAATATTTTTAATTATATCAGCCTTAACCAAATTTCTCATCGTTGCATAAGTGCGAATTCCACTGCGAGCAAACAGCAGACAAGTCTCAAATCCAATGCCAGTTGAACTACCAGTAACAACTGCAACCCTTCGTTCTTTTGCTACCAATTTTCGGTTCTAATGTAGCTACGTCCTCCTTATATTGCAACCAGGTGCTACAATAGAGCTTTAAAAATCAACCCTCCCATAGCTGAAGCGCATAATAATGCTGCAGTAGTTCTGGTGTGTTAGCTCCATTTAGCTTCGTTGCTAACCATAGCTATTTTCAAACTTCCAAAAGCTAGGTAGATCTTGTGCCCCTCCTCAACAATTGATTATATGACCGCCAAACTAAACAGTCAAAGGTGTTAAGGAAACGCATGGGCCATGAATGCCATTTGTATTCAGGGCCAATTTACAGAGGCTTCTTTTGATCCGTCAGCTGTCTTTGCATGGATATTGGCAGATAGGATATAACTAGAGCCGGTGTCTACACCAGTCGATTCAGTAGTATATTTTATGCTGCCATCTAAAACCGCGTTAGCAACTGGAGAGCCATTATCTGTAACCGTTGCTATAGTATATTCAGTATCTGCCACTGGTCATAGCATCACTTTACAGTAATTGACTGTGGAGAATAGGTCATTTTAAGGCTGTCGTTAGCATAGATATAGATGATTCGCTTGTTTATTTCAATTCACATAGCACATACCTTGGAATCTTCATAAGGCATAATGACGCTAAGACATTATAACAACATGAGCCAAAATCCAGAGAAAAGGAATAAAGATTCAAAGAAAGTCGCACAAGAAAGCATTGAGCAAACATCAGGCGATGACAAGTACCCAGCAACAAAACAAACAGAAGAAGTTGCAGGACAACGAGATACAAAAAGTGCCGATGCTGCTGATTCGGCTGATTCTATGATAGTTTAAAGTCTGAGTCTCCTTACTATTTACGGTCACAGAGTAGTTTGCTCATATCTTCATGCTGTTCATAAATCGTAACAACATTCTTTTTCTATATGGTATCGTACAATCTCCAACAATAAAGAAACAATTATAATTTATATGCTGACCTGACCGCTAGAAAGAAGCAAACAGCAGGGTAGTGATAACATCAACGCCAATAGTAACCCCTACTCCAACACCAATACCAATACCTGCTCCTGCTGTTGTTGGAGGTGGGTCTAACACTGTCTTTGACGCAACACTTTCAACCTTTCTTTATGCATAAAAGAACGTTTTTTGATCATAGTGATAAGTGTTGTAAGCGGGCTGTTAAGATATGGAAATAGAAAACTTTAAAGCTAGCCTATTCTTATTCAATCACTCATGTTGGGTATGATAAACCCCTTAACCCCACAAAGTTTTCTCGCAGGATATTGATATTTAAATAACTGTTGATAACCACTTATGGCCGAGGGCAAGTAAACCACAAGTGGTTTTTGCTCTAACGAAGACAGAAGAGACAGTGCGTTGTTGCCCTACATGCTTTGAATGTCTTCATAAAGTTAATTCAATTCTCTTCTAATATATCTTATGCAATATTCTTTATTCAAAAAATCCTTGTGTGTAAAATATGTGTTACAAAAACAAAACCTAAAAAGAGAAGAGGAAATGTCTTAATGGATTAGAAAAACATCAGGCATACCTTGCGTTAATAAACATTTATTGCTTTGAATTTGCTCTAATGCTAAAAAAGTGGCGTGTTATCGATCTAGTCTGCATGAAACACATTTTAACTATATTGACATAGCTACGTTTGATAGAAATGAGTGATAACGATAAAGAGCTTGAATCAGCCCAGAAAGACCAAAAGAAGATTGGAAAAGCAGAGTCAGACCCAGAGACCTCG
>JAFAQB010000185.1 GCA_019246625.1 Nitrososphaeraceae archaeon | reverse complement strand
TCTCTAGTAATGTACCATTTATTCTGGAAGAAAACTTTTGGAGTAGTATGATGAGGTATACGTTGTGACAACTCAAGAAACATTCTCAGATAATATGCTTCAACTAGCCATTCACAAAACATTCGATAACTCTTTCCTTCGTATTGTTTTATTATTACTAACAACAATATCAAATCCTGCCAACACTGAATATGTGATTACTATTTCTGAATAAAAAATAACGGTATTCTAGGATTCTTCAAAACACACATCATGGTGGTAGTAGCTAATCTTATTACATACCTTGACTCTCTCAATAGGTATAGAGTATTACACTCTTAAAGCTTTGACTGAATAATCAGAAACAAACCTGGTTTATACAAGGGCCTTATTTCATTTATTGTATAAATATGATTAGATCAGCTTTTTATATTCCAAATGGAATTTAAGTAAAATGGGTCGTATCGATAAAGGTATCAATTGTAGTGTTCAAGGTTGTGACAAGACAGCAGAACGATCAATGAGTGGAAGTAAGGCAAGTATGTCCACTGATTTGATCGTTGATTCTTCAAATAGAAGAGTATATTTATGTAGGGAACATTACAAAGAATGGAAAAAATCCACCAAAGAAGATCGCGAAAACGAAAGGGCACGCTGGGGGTAGAAACATAACGATAATATTTTTTACAAACATCATCATATCTAGACGCTGGTAATATGTAAAATAAAGCAAAATTTGCCCAACATAAAAACTAAATTTTTTATAAGTAATATCTGTCTCATCAGCTCTTTTCAAGTCAATGGATCTTTTTACTTCTATCTTGTTCTCCATTTATTCTTACAAAAGCTGGCAAAATACAAAGCCTTTAATTTAGCCCGATGTTTACCTTTGTATCTAGTAAACAATATGCGTCTTCTCCAACTGCATTCAGATTTTATAGAGTATGAACCAATCGCCAAAGAAATTAAATATGCAGAAGAAAACATATCCAAATCCAAAGTTCGGTTAGAAGATCTTGTTGTAGCGCTTATTGCTATAGAAAATGATGATGATGAAAGTGTTGCAAAAATTGCAGTTGACGAAATTAAGAAATACCTAAACATCGTAAAGAGCAAGACATTATTAATCTATCCTTACGCACACCTAAGCTCCAACCTTGCTGCTCCTACAATTGCTGTTGAAATTATAAAGGCAATTGAAAGAATTTCAAAAGAGTCACTAGGTGATGTTCATAGGGCGCCTTTTGGATGGACCAAGGCTTTTGATATTAGGGTCAAAGGTCATCCTTTAGCAGAAAACGCCAAAGTACTAACAAAACAAAAAAGTTCTTTTGATAAAAAAAGTACTAGTGATACACATAATGAGGATGTCAGTACTGATGATGGTAGTATTAGTATCGCTACTAATCGGTCAGAAAAAGTATCTTCTGCTCTAAAAGCAGAAGAAAAGTTACAATCATTTTGGTATATTCTGCAGCCAGATGGAAATATGACTCCAATCAAAGACTATAAATTCAATAATCAGGAGAAGAATTTGCAGGCTCTAGCAAATTATGAAATGGCGAAGAAGAGAGCAATAGATGGACACCCGCCACATGTTAAATTAATGAAAAAGATGTCTATAGCAGATTACGAACCTGCCTCTGATGTTGGTAATATGCGCTACTATCCTAAGGGGAGATTGATGAAATCTCTTATTGAACAATATGTTACTAAAAGGGTGATGGAATATGGCGGCATAGAGGTTGAAACACCAATTATGTATGATTCTAAACATCCATCTATGGAGAGCTATTTTAATCGTTTTCCGGCACGGCAATACAACATCGCTGTTGATGGCAAACAACTTTTTTTGAGATTTGCAGCCTGTTTTGGACAGTTTCTGATGGCCAAAGACTTTCAGCTATCATACAAGCATTTACCCTTAAAACTCTATGAGCTCACTCGCTATAGTTTTAGAAGAGAGAAAAGTGGAGAGCTTGTTGGTTTACGACGTCTAAGGGCATTTAGTATGCCTGACTGCCATGGAATATGCAGGGACATGAATCAGGCAAAAGAAGAATTTCTCAAGAGATTTGAATTATCTATTAGCGTGACTACTGCTCTTGGATTATCTATCGAAACAGATATGGAAATGGCAATAAGATTTGCTGAAGACTTTTATGATGAAAATAAGGATTTTGTAAACCAACTGGCTAGCAGATTTGGCAGACCGGTATTAGTAGAGATGTGGAAAGAGCGATTCTTTTACTTTACGCTAAAATGGGAATTTAACTACATTGATAATTTGAATAAGGCCTCTGCACTTTCTACAGACCAAATAGATGTAGAAAACGGTAAACGCTACCAAATTGAATTTGTTGATGAAGACGGCAACAAAAAGAATCCTATCATATTACACAATTCGCCTAGCGGTGCAATAGAGCGTGTTATATATGCACTGTTGGAAAAAGCTGCTAAAATTTCAATTTCAGGTAATGGATTGCCTTCATTTCCCCTATGGCTTACGCATACACAGATTAGATTGATCTCAGTTGCCAGGCAACATTTGGTTCTTTGCGAAAAAATAGCTAAAGAGCTTTTGAATAAACAAATAAGGACAGACATAGACGATAGAGATGAATCTGTCGGAAAAAAAATTAGGGATTCAGAAATGGAGTGGATACACTACACTCTTGTAATCGGTGATAAGGAAATGCAGAACGAAAAAAACTTAGTAGTTCGTGATAGAAGTGCAGGCAAGCAACGTGAAGTCTCATTGCAAGAGCTTGTTGATGAGATAAATCTCAAAACAAGGGACAAACCATATTTACCGCTTAATCTACCGATGTATCTTTCACAGAGACCTCAAATCATGGCCTAGGATTTCATACGGATATCGTATCTATGTATTACAAAACGACTGGTAATTATGTTATAAAAGACATGAGTTTAGTCTTTCTCCCTTGGCTCACTCTATATGACCATGATTATCTGCTCATTTGAGTTATTATTATAAATCTGTAATGGTAATTCAAAAGATAATAGTCACTAATGATCATAAATTGAATAGTTTATTCAATGTCTTTTTGCTACATTAAGAAGAGTCCGTATAACTTTTTTACGAACATTTTTAGAATAATAAAGTTAACGATATGTTAATACTGTATGGTATGTTTTTTGTTATGTTATTATTATTTTACGTAATCTTGTGACAGAATTCTGAACAAAGTTTGTGTTGCTAGGGTGCCTTCCCTGTAATCGTTATTTCTTAGGGCCACCTCTACAATATCTAATCCTATAAGTTCTGCAGATGTATCTATGCTCTTGATGATCTTTAAAACTTCAAAAGGGTTCAACCCAAAGGGCTCCGGAGTTCCTGTACATGGTACATAGGATAAATCATATACATCTATATCAAATGATATGTAGATTTTTTTATTTGGTGTTATCCTTCTTAGATATACTAACAGATTATCGATCCTATGGTGAATATCCCAAGCATCAAAGGTTATGACTCCATTTTTTTCTGCTATATTATTTTCTTGTCTATCTGTCTGCCGTATTCCAATTTGGATTATATTTCTTCCTGGTATATGTCCTTCATTTATTATGTGATAAAATGGAGTCGTATGACACAATCTTGTGCCCTCGTACTTTGGTTTCATGTCTCTATGAGCGTCAAAATGAATTATAATTGGTTTTTCTGGGGACAATGCCTTCATTTGATAATAAGACGCGGTGTGCTCCCCTCCTATCATTACTGGTAATTTTTTGGCTTCATATAGCATGGAAGTTATTTTAGGTATTGTTCTGTCCAAAAATGATAACGTATATGTTATATTGCTGCTTTGATATCTATTTTCTTTCTTCTTGCATTCTTCTCGTATTTCTTCTACCTTCTTTGGAATTTTTAAATCTCCGAGGTCGTATATTTTGATTTTTTCATAAATCTCCAATTTTTCATCAAGCATATATGTTTCAATTTGGCGTGCAGAGGTTAATCTAATTGCTTCAGGGCCTCTCGCTGTGCCTTTTCCAAAACTTGTCGTAATATCTATAGGAATACCATAAACTACTACATTTGACTGATTAAATGAAATTTTTATAGGCAGATCTGCAAAACTATATCTTGCTTTTGTTTTTTCAGGGACAATGAATAGAGGTTGAAGAAATTCAAGAGCAGCATTACTGGCAGTAGTGGTCTTCTTCAAAGGTATTAATGGATAAATCACACTACATCCATTAAATGCTTTTCACTTTTCCTTGTCTAGGAATAACACGGTAATTCATAGCATTTTTGGATAACAGCTTCTTTTAAGCAAAGAAACTTAAGATCATGTTAACATGAATAAGAATGTAGTTTTTATTTCATAACGGAAGATTTTTGATCATTACGATGACGCACTTACAGCTACTATTATTTGTTCCAAAACAATTCATCCAAGTTTGATTGATGTGGCTTGCCTAGGATGGACTTAAAATTAAAGCTCAAAGATGATAAAACCTGATCGAATGTTGCTTCCATAGCTTCGAGATATTTTTCGGTATCAATTTCTTCTAAATTTACTAGCTCTACAGGTTTGACACCATCTCCTGTTTTTGTTTTGACATATGAAATAATATCACCTGCCTTGATCTCCTTTCCTATATCCACCAGTAACTTTGCGGCCTTGATATGCTGTGGCAAGCCCTTGTAATTTTCAACTTCTCTATCATTGCCGTCTAGCGAAGTTGCTTTGGTACGAGCTATAGCCATTGTTGATGACGATTTTGTTGTAGCAGTAGCATTACTGGCAGTAGTGATCTTCTTGCCATATTTAGCAGGTGATTTGTTTACCATCACATTAAAGCTTAGATCTGCAGGAGGTATTTTTCGGGCTTCTAAGTTTCTGGCATATTCTTGGATAATATTTTTGATTTTTTCTTTAGCCGACTCAAAATCCTTTTCTGAATTTACCTTGCTTAAAATATCTAAAATATTGTAAAATGCATGCCGTATGAATGGTGGAGTATGTGATTTCTTTCCAGTAAGGCCCTTGACATCTACTGTGCCATCTTGTAGAACACCTAGATAATTTTTCTTTAATTCACTAAATACCACATAACGGTATTTCTTATCTGTCTCAAGATCCACACCAAGATTACTTCTTGCCCAAGTAGATATTTCATCAACCATCGCATTAGAGGGATTTTTTAAGAAAAGAGAGTCAGTATCTCCATATATCACATCAATACCTATTTCTTTGCATTTCTCAATTGTCTTTGTAGTGGTGGTTCTACCGATAGCAGCAGTTGCATCGGCAACAGGCAAACAATACAGTGGAAATATTTCGGCCCCCATAACTCCATAACTGGCATTAAGAATTACCTTGATTGCTTGGCTAACTACGTTGTATAATTGCCGTTCTTCAAAAGAAAGTGTTCTATTTTTAGACAAGTGTTTGTAATAATTGACCCTTAAATCCCGGAGCGAGCCTATCAAAAGAGAAGTTAGTCCTCTCTTTTCTTTACATATCCAATGTGTAGTGCCCTGTATATGCTGATTAGAATCATTTTTGCAAGATTGATGAGGGCAGTTTACGGTCTCATATGAGAGATTGTGTACTTTAATGATGCTTGGATATAGACTTGCAAAATCCACTACAACAACATTAAAATGAATACCAAGGATCGGTTCTACTACTAATCCACCGCGATACTTCTTTTCTTTTATTATTGCAGTAGTTGAAGCACTGCCTTTTGCTTGCAGTTCATCACGCCTTGGAATAAGCATATTTCTCTGGCGATGTTCGTAATACAACATCCCCCTTATCCACTGGTTTACGCCAAAACGTGCAATGTCATCTATAGATAACCTACTAATTCTAGCAATGACTACCAAGAGCTTCATCAACAAATTATCATTGAAACTAGTTAATTTGAAAGTCAGTTCAGCATCTTTAATACAATATTGTGCCAATTTTTGTATTGGCAATTCGCCAATATCACCTTCAAATTCAATTTTGCTATCATTCAGTAAAGCTTCACAAATTGCGTTGAGCGTGTGCTCAGAGTATTTGTGGCTAAAAGCATAGATTTGCACTGATCGGTTCTGAAAGGTCCTAAACAAATCGATATGCAATCCATGTCTTATTTGAATTGGCTCAGCTTGATTACCACGTTTAATAAAAGACTCTCTTTTGATTATGATGGGGATTTCGTTTTTTTGGATGGAGATTTTGCCGATTGGATCGATTCTCGGATCCTGAGACCTAGCATACAGGTATGGCAAGTCAAAATCATCACCGTTATAAGTAATTACGATTGGATAGGCTTTTATAATTTTAAACGCCTTTTGTAATAATTCCTTTTCCGTATAACAAATTTCTGCTTCAGGAATTAAAGGAATACTATTAGTAAGATTATTGGACTTGTCTTGCTGTTGTTTCAAAACTAGTACTTTTTTGAATCCATCATTTCCAACAAACCCAACTGCGATAACCGGTCTATCATGGTCGCGAGGGGTGGGCATTCTGCCTTCCTCAGATTCAACTTCAATATCAATAGAAATCCTTCTTAGGTCAGGTATAGGCTGATTGAGAAGTTCTGCCCACCTTGTAGTATATTGTTGATATTCTTTTTTATCATTTTTATAATCTATCTTTTCTACATCCTCTTCTTTTATTCTATTCCATAACAAGTTTTTTAATGCTTGTTGGACTTGATTAGAAATTTGGTATTCAAACTGTTTGATTTCTCCTCCTTTTCTAATATAATATGTACCTGGAATTAGTCCAGTATCATAAAGATAATTTTCATGATATTTTATGTCCGCTTCCCATGAAGTAACCTTTTCTCTTATGCTATTTTCAGTACCTCCTATCGATAATGGGTCTGGTGCAATTATCTTAACTACATTGATCTCCTTATCAGAAATAATATCTCTTTTGTGGGTCTGTTCTAATGTGTATTTGTTTTCCTTTTGAAGGATCTTTTGAAGTATATTATTATACTGCATTTTTGTATAACAGTACGGCTTATGATTAGTTCTATCGTGCCAAAAATATATGGTATTATCTTTCATATCATAAAATTTCAGATAGATCTTTTTGTCATCTCCAGAATAAATCGATGATAGTAATATTGCAGGTCTATTTTCTGGCAGCTCTTGCATGTCATCAAATCTTTTTCTCTTTTCTGTCAAAAAATGTTCTTCTTGATGATAAGACAATGTGTATTATCTATTTTCATTTACAAATCATATTAAAAGTTTGATGTCTAAACTAAACAATGAATGTATCTACATTATAATCTATTGTTATCCAGATGGTAATTATGAAAGAAAATTTTTTTAATGATTGCATGACGACTTCGTAAAGGCAATTGTTTTGTTTTGTCATATTGTAATATAGGGATACGTGCATATCATAAGGTTGGTTACAAGCGTACATCTCGATCAACATATTTTATATTGTCTTTATTGTTCCTATGTAGCATTGTTCGGCTCCGTTCATTTAGCGATAAATCTATAGCTAAAGACTCGTTACCTATGTTTAATGGTTGGATTCGAGAATCAGAACATCTTCAAAATATATCTACTATGCGCTACAGTTATACTTTACTTTTCAGGTCTATCTTTGCGAAAGGTATCCCAAAAGATATTATCTGTCTTCATCAAAAGAAACCATGTTTCTATTTGGAATTGGATTCAAACGTGTAATAATAGACCAATTAAAATAAAGCAAAGTAAGAGAATAGCAGAATTCATAATAATACATGAAACTCTCATCAAATCTGGCCATGAGTATACTTACATACATGGTTATGGATTGCTATTGAACTGGTAAACAAGACCATTCTTGATATTCATATCTCAAAAGAGAGAAAGAAATATGCTTGCTTGCTTATTGCAGAACAATTTATAAAATCATTAGTTAAAAAGTATGGTAAGTATAACATATCTACAGATGGTGGCACTTGGTATCCTCAAGCCTGCAAATTCTTGAAACTAAAGCATCATATTCACTCACTCATTTTGTGAGAAAAGCATAATCGAGCGTAGTACAATTCAATACGTAAAGGATAATAGAACAGAAAGTTTTGATAACTATTTATTTTCCATGCAGAAAGGAAAGGAGCGGCTGTAAACTAAAACATATCATTAATTGGTTTAACATGTTTATTGATATGCATAACAAAATGATTACTCGCTATGATGTTAAGTGAACACTGCCCATTGTTCAATCTAAACCCAGAAATACCTTTAAATGGCTATACATATAGTCTTTGTAAAATGCAAGTAGGGATTGACGACTTAGCTATATATGTGCCCAAACTCTATGTTGACTATAAGGATTTTGCTGAGGCAAGAGGGATCGCTCCGCAGAAGCTAGAGCATGGCATAGGCATAAAAAAGATGGCATTAGCTGATACAAATCAAGATCCAGCATGTATGGCCGCTAACGCCTGCTTGAAATTAATGCAAAGAAATCATTTACATCCCAAAGATATCGGAAGAATGTATGTAGCTACCGAATCTGCTCTGGACGAATCTAAAGCGATGAATTCTTTTGTAATAGGGATGCTAGAACAAGTTTATGGGGAAGGTTCTTTTGAACATGCAGGCGGAATTGAGTGTAAATTTGCATGTGTGAGTGGATCATATGCATTATATGATAATACAAATTGGATTAGAGCAGAAGAAAATAATGGTAAAGCCGCTATTGTCATTGTGAGTGACATTGCCAAATATGATATTGGTTCATCAGGAGAATATACACAAGGCGCTGGAGCAGTTGCCATTCTAGTTAAGGAAAATCCTAGGATACTAGCTTTTGACAAAAAAGTTACTTCTACAATTATCAAGAATGAGTATGATTTCTATAGACCATGTGGAAAGGAAACTCCTCTTGTCAACGGAAACTATTCTAATCTATTATATTTAATTCAGGTGAGGAAGGCATTCGATAGTTATAAAGAAAAGGCAATTAGAACAGGTTTGATTAGTATTAAAGATGACGAATCCATCACAGATTACATTGATTTATTCAGTGTCCATCTTCCTTATAGAAAAATGGGCGAAAAGGCACTAGCATATTTATTAAGACATGAGTGGCGACACCTTCCTAGATGGAGTTATGTTATAAAAGAGGTAGCAATGGAAGAACCACTACCAAAAGATCCTAGAGGCACAATTGAATCAATCCTTGCCGATACTGAATTTATGAAAGCTGATGAAAAATTTAGACGAGCTTTTGTACAAACATCCTTCTACAATGAAATTTTTGAAAAGAAAATGGCTAGTTCTCTTCAAGCATCAACTATTATCGGGAATCTATATACGGCTTCGATGTATATGGGATTTAGAAGTTTGCTTGAATTTGAATATAAGAAGGGTACTGATCTAGAAGCAAAGAGGGTAGGCTTTGGATCTTACGGTAGCGGTAGTAGTGCCATGGTTTTTAGCGGCGTAATACAGCCCCAATATAAAGAGATAGTAAAACGAATGAATCTTGAAGTAGAAATCGGACCGCGAAAAAAAGTCTCTATGGAAGAATATGGGAAACTACACGAAAACGGAATAAGCTTTAATGACTCCATTTTACAAACCAATAAAGAATTTATACTGGCGAAAATTGGCGGCACTACTGCTGACAAAGCAGGATTAAGAGAATACATCTACATCAACTAATATAACTCACTACTATGCCCATTACTCATCCAACGCTACATAGGCAGTGTTATTATTGGAGAAGTACTGTGAAACATCTTCTCTATATGTTCTCAAAGCACCAGTGTGTATTTCTTTGGGATTCTGACCGTTTGCATTCTTCCAATCCTCTCTAAATATTGCTACTGTGTACTGCTAATATCTCTAGCTTCAGAAACCTTTGAAGCTGTAAGGAAATTTGTCTTTCTATCCATAACATTCCACAGGATTATAGATTTTTGTTTTACTTTGTATGTCCGACCACTATTCATCTTTACAAATAGCTCGTCAGCATGCCATGTGTATAATAGCTAGGTGTTAATGTATTAACATACTGATAATATACCATCGTATCAATTTATCCAGCTATATAATAGTAAAGTCAAGAGATGTGAGCGATCATTAATATTCCCTGCTTTGTTAATGGCCCTGAAAAATACAAATCTAATGTCAGTCTAATGAGTTTAGATGTAGACCTTATACCCTTTAGCGCGGTATTTTGAATAAATTTATCCTTGCAATCCTTCTAAAACAATGTCTGACAGCACTACTCTTGAAATAATGGATAACTCTGCATGTTATTGCATTCTGGTAAGACTTTGGACTTTGGCTGTAGGAGTACGACAACAGAACCAAATTTTTGGTTTGTTGACCACTCTTGAGAAATGTTTTTGAAATAGTGTGGGCGGTTATCTATTATAACCAGCTACAATAAAATCCCTATTCCTCTCTTGTTTTTTCTTTTGCTCTTTTATATCGTATAAATATTAACCATGTTCTACACCAAATGCTATTTTGACAGCTGTATGATATTCAGTAATGTTCCCATTGTTTGGATCTACTCTTGCAGTCATGTCTCCGACTTCTACCCCTTTTATGCCATGTATTGTCTTTTTGGCTTCGTTTAATGCAGCTTGTGCTGCATCCTGCCAACTTTTATCAGAACTGCCAACTATTTCTATTATTTTTGCAACATGTGTCATTAAAAACACTGAAAATGAACCTAGAAATATTTCTTTCTATATGCGTTTAGGATAACGTGTCCCGACAATACCTGCATGTTGGAGCTTTGTATTTGTATTTGTAATCCTTGTTGGCATCTTTTTTACTCTAGGAATAGCTGCTATGATATGTGATGTTGGTTGTAGGTGTATTATGGTGTTATCAAACCTGACGTGGGTTAACGTTAAATCAACAATTGGAGTGGCTATCTCTTTTGGAATCGATGATAAGGATTTACGATTATGCATAAAACCAGATATGTAAAAACATCTAGACAGCCATACTATAAATTATTGTGAATTTTAATAATGATTAAATAAACAATAAAATGGCATGCCAGTCAAATGACTCCGACCGATCTCGTTATATTATTACTAGGGCAACTTTATTCGTCACAGCTCTTATTTTAATGTCTCAATGTCAATCAGTTAGCGAAGCTATCATGGTCAAAGGTAAAGAACCTTCTTCATTCTCCAATCTTACATTGATGCCTCCGGCAAATAGTGTTAATTTAGACTACTATGGGGTTAAAAACAAATCCATGAAAGATATTGCTCTGTTGGCGAACGTGTCTGTACTAAATAATAAAGAAAAACAGATCAGCAGTATAACATACACCGTGAAATTTGAATGTGGTGTTATATCCGAAGATGCCGGTATGCTGACGCCAGGATATTATGATACTGATCTTAGTATTTTAAATAAGCAAGGATACCCAATCACAGTACTATTGAATGTGATAGTCAATAATAGCAATCAATCTTCTAATTCGATAATAAAGACATTACAACCTCAAGAATCAACAGGAATAAGCTGTAAGGATATTTTGAGTATATTCAATATTAAAGGACAAGAGATAGTGGAAGGATTTATGATTATATTAGTGCCACTTGACAATGGTGTCTTGAACTCTTTGGCAAATAGTGGAGCAATAAATACTGCTCCTTTACAATTACATCCATTGCCCGATCAAATTAACTTACTTGATGTACGTTTGTTTTACTCAGTAAATTCCTTTGCATCTTCTCCTCCACAAAATCAGATTGTAAGCAAAATCGATTTTTCTATTCTAAATGATGTGTCCGGAAAGATTCCACATCCTATGCTATTGAAGACGCTATATGTGACCTTGCAGTCCCAAACGAACACTATATTTGAGCCAAACATTGAAGTAAAGAGAATTTTAGCTGACAAATACAATTTATCAAAATCAGAAGAAACAAATCTAAAGGTCAAGATCTATGATGTAGACACGATACCTACTACATTGTTGGATCGACATGCCATCTCTTCATTGCAAATACAGCCACAAACGAATTATCAATAGTGTATATATAGGAAATAATATATACTCCGTGATCGCTCAAGACCGATTTCCTTATCGAAGTTCTAATAATTTTCTGCATATTAATGGCATTTATATATTGAAGCTGATTCGAGACTGTATTTTTATCGGTCTATTAAGCGAAGTTTCAACTCCGTTTTTTATATCAATACATTTTATATTTCGAAGGCCGATCTATGCAATAATGTATAAACAGGTTAAAGCATATTAACTAACTACTCTAAATTGTATTCCTTTTATTCGAAGAAACTCAATTAAACGCTCTGCGTGCGTTTCATCTTCCATTTCAAGACTTAGATATACGCCTGCAGTTCCAGCAGAAATATTAGCACTTAATCGATCGTGCTCTACTTCAACAATATTGACGCTAAGCTCTGCAATACCATCCACTACCGTCTTTAATGCTCCTGGTTTATCTGGTAGCTGAATAAAAATTTTGAGCATCCTGCCCATATGCATTAGCCCTTTGGCTACAACTTGTCCAAGTAAGTACATGTCAATATTGCCTCCTGAAAGTAACGATACTATATTTTCGTCTTTCTTTAAATGGGTATTTGATAGCAAATACGCAAGGCTTGCAGCTCCAGATGGTTCTATGACTAGTTTTACTCTTTCCATAAGTAAAAACATGGTTTTAACTATTGAAGAATCATCTACCAGCATTACATCGTCTATATATTTACTAGCTATTTTATATGTCAGTTCGCCAGGTGACTTCACGGAAATACCGTCTGCAATGGTATACCCTGCTTTTATATTCTGCAACGAACCCTTTGCAAGAGATTCTTTCATAGCTGGAAAAGCTTTAGATTCTACACCGATGATCCTCACATGGGGTTTTTTTGACTTGATTGCAATTGCAGTACCTGCGGCTAGACCTCCTCCACCTATTGGAATATACACTTGATTAAGATCTGGCAAATCCTCTAATAGTTCTAGACCGATTGTTCCTTGTCCTGCTATTACCTGGGCATCATCAAAAGCATGAATAATTGTACGGTTTTCTTTATTCGCAATTTCTTGGGCTGCAATCCAAGCTTCTTCATAACCTGATCCCTGTAGAATCACTTTTGCGCCATATGATTTTGTAGCTGCCACCTTAGCTGGTGAAGCATCTTGTGGCATAATGATTGTACATGAAATGTTATTCCTTGATGCTGCATACGCGACTCCTTGTGCGTGGTTACCAGCAGACGCAGCAATCACACCATATTTTTTCTGTTCCTCTGATAACAAACTTACTTTAGCAAGTGCCCCTCGAACTTTAAATGAGCCTGTTTTTTGAAGAGATTCGAGTTTTAAAAAAATATTGGTTCCAGTAAGCTTTGAAAATGTATGAGATTTTTGTAATGGTGTTCTTCTAACAGATCCATCTAGTAAATCCCTAGCTCTAAACACATCTTCGATAGTCGGAACCATTTGTTTTTTCTCTGTACTTGATATACTAATGCACCCAGTTTACGCCTTAATTATAATTTGTGTTCTGGCATCTATCTTCACTGTTCTACAAATATTGTCATAAACTTGCGGAGCACAAACCGATATTGTGATTAACAATAATAATTATATCAAACAATTAATGGGTAATAAAAGACTTTATAATTCTTCTCTAAACAAAGACAAAGCTGTGAACTTCGCAGGGCGATATTAACGCACATTTAATACTTTATCACAACATAATGAAAATAGTATGTACATTCTAGTGTATCTTATTGATGTCATGATTGTTCATCATTCACTATATGTTGCAGTGTTTTTTCTACCTCATTTAGTTTGCTAAGAATCTGGTTTGTTGAATCGATTGTTATTCTTTTAGAATTGATATATGAATCCTTTTCATTGGTTTTCTGATTCTTGATCGTCTCAATATCAAAATATATTACAACTCCTTCCTCTCCCTGCATTAATTTGTTGTAGTCTATTGATACTGGAGATATTTGATACAATTCAACCAATAAATTATTTAGCTCACTAAATAGCTGGATTTTTTTTTGGTGTATCTCTTCAAATTCTGGGAATTCATTTTCTATTGACATTGCTTTACCTTCTAGATGTTCAAACAGTGTCCTATTCTCAAATAATTCAGTAAATAGCTCTTCAGATCCGATGTTTGCATAACCAATTCTTTCTAATTCATCAGATAGTATATCATTTCCTCTGCCAGCCATTGATTTGAATGTCTCTGATGCTTTATCTACAATTTGAGCTAATTCTTTTTGAATAGTAATAACACTTTTGTCAATTCTATAATACTGCAGTATATGAAATTGAATTCCAAAATAACCATGCAGATGATACTTACCAGCTGTCTGCGTAAACTGACAATATAGTCGATGCAGGTCATCTGTGTTAGATCTAGATATGCCTGTTGTAGTCCATCCTTTAAGTGCGTTAATCAAATTCTGATAAAATACTATTATTCTATTTAGGTCAATAGTATCAGACTGGATGATACTACCATTTCCCAACATTACATTAACTTTTTTCTTGGTCAATTGGGGTGCTATGGCCCTGAGATACGCAGATCGAATGTTTTCAAAAGCAGAATTTACATTATTCGTAAAATAATCTTTATCTTTGAATGGTAATCGCATTCTATTTCGCTATGTCTTATGTATTAATTAAATATTGCAACACCTTTGACTTAATAGCGGGTGCCATAATGGACACTCTACGAATGAGATATGTTTGTTACCTAAGGTATTTGGTTTCGTTAATGACGCTTACTCTATGACTGTAAAAGTTGAATTATATATTGTACACTGAGTACACGTGTACGCACCAAAAAAGTCCTTATAAAAAAGTAAGAAAGAGGTCAATGAGTGTGCTGAATCACTATATGACTATGGGATGTGGAGATCATTTTAAAATCCAATTCCGATATTGGTTGACACCCCTAGCTTAACACAATATAGAATATGGAAGTCGTGAAAAGGGGTATATCAATATGAATCAAATTTTAAAACTCGCAAGATTTCTCAATAACATAAGTTAAGATTCCGCTTGTAATCGTTATGTAAATCTACCTGACCAAGAAACTTTGCTATAAATGTGGTTTTCATGCAGACACCATTTTAACGAAGCAGAGATTCCAACACAGGCAATAACAGTGATTGTTTTCTCTTTTAAAAGGGGTATTGGTTCCTAAGAAGGTTCCATAAATATGAGATCAACAACAATTCAAATACGAAGGTAATTAGAGACAACAGGTTTTCTAATTTATTATTGATAACTCATTTTTAAGTCTAAAATATACAATTCCCAACGCGAAAAGACTAAAAATTAAACAACTGACAGTATAGCAAGTGGCTGCTGGACATATATTTTAGTAAATCCCAACAGCGGTTTTAGTAATATGGAGACAAAGCAGGAGAGTGTCCTTTATCTCACTTTTCTGCTACTTCTTTCCTTTTATCCTCTTGTTTTATCCTCCTTAATTCGTATACGATTAATGCGGTAGTGGTTAAAACTATAATCCAACCAGCCGTTCCAACTATAACGTATAGTTGATAAATTCGAAACAGAAAAGCACTAGCAGCAACAGCTGCTCCTATCCACCATATTATAATAAAAATTTGAAGGTTAGTTCTAAACATGTTTATTTAACCTCTCATGTCTTCATCATAGCCTTTTAGATATCTTAAGATTTTGCCACATTTAGAGCATTTGTTGTACTCTTTAAAATTGACATCATTATAATATAATCTAAACGAAAATGATTCTCCATGTGTACAAAAGACTCTACGTAATACTTGAAAAACCATCTTAATCAATAATGGTAAAGTAATCAAGATATTCTTTACTATTTCTCTAAAAGTCGATGTGCCGTCGGTGAGATTTGAGCTCACGACAGCTCGGTCTTCAGCTTCACTCCTAAATAGATCAGGTCGAGTGCTCTCCCAGGCTGAGCTACGACGGCAATGTCTAACATACTTATACAAATCCTATATAATCTTGTCTTATGAAGATAGATCACATTCTCATCACAGATTTAAATAAGTTATCAAGAATTATCTATCAACTAAGTAATTATTACAACTTTAAAGTAAGTATCTTACTTAAGGTATATAAACATAAAAATATTTTTTTATCGTAATTGGTTATGATCAAAACGGTCGCTACTGCACCTAACCCTGTTGAAACTCCTGAGGAAAGGAAAAAGCGCTTTCTTTTAGAATTTGAAAAGCCCTTTAAATGTGAAAAATGTAATGAGAGGTTTAAGAAAAAAAAATATCTGCGAGAACATAAATCCGAAGTTCATTCTTACTAACCGTGTATGTTCATATATATGATGACAGCTCATGAAAAGTTTTGTTAGCTTATCTAGGAGAAGCAGGTAAATATGCTACAAGAAACAAATTACCTTGAATAAGCTGAAAATCATTTTAAATAGCTATTGAATCATGATCATTAGTTGTAATCTATGAAAATTTATACCAAGAAAGGAGATAAGGGAGAAACTGATCTTATTGGTGGTAAACGCGTCTCAAAAAGTGATCCAAGGATAATGGCTTACGGTTTGATAGATGAGCTAAATTCGAATATTGGGTTAACCATCTCATTTCTGAACTCAAAAAATACCACCTTATTTCCAGATCTTATCGATCTTCTAATAAAGATTCAAAATGATCTATTTGCCATTGGATCTGATTTAGCTGACCCCAGATATCCTATGGAAAATCAATATGCAATTTCTCGGACAGATGAGAAGATGGCATCCTATTTAGAATTTGCGATTGATGAATTAGACAAGGAGCTTTTACCAATTAAGTTTTTTATACTTCCAGGAGGAAGTATTGAATCCTCCTTTCTTCATGTAACTAGAAGTGTTGCTAGAAGGACTGAAACTGCTGTTGCCGCACTCTCAAAAAGCCAAACAATAAACCCGGCCATCCTAATCTATTTGAACAGACTTTCAGATCTGCTTTTTGTAGCAGCTAGGCTAGCAAATAAACGTAATGGGATTGAGGATATATTTTGGGAGTCCTCCAGGCATCAAAAAACTTGAATGCCCCATAAATATAATGTATACATCCCTAATACTTCTGCGGATGTTCTCTCGTGATCAAATGTTCTTATAGATTATGAATGTTCGCAGTTATATTTTATCGCTAAGTTAAATGGACTATTGCTATATAAGATAGCTTTATGGTGGTGGGTTTTTTAAATAGATTATTATATATTATCTTATATGAGTGTTAATCTTGCTTTACTCTTGGTGCCCTTACCAGTGGTAGCTTATATTCAGACCTTCTTAGTATAGAAATAGGATATTTCCTTGGACACAATCAGATATATTCTGGGTTTGATCTATTCTACGAATTATAATCGTTCTATATTCTCAGTGTTGTTCTCCAGTCGAATCCTTAATGGTTACTTTATGAATAACGCCAATTATAATTAATAGAAATTTGGATAAGGATCATTTGAAGAACGTATTACTAGTCTTCCCATCATCTCTCCAGGTAAACTGGAAAACCAAAATGAAATCTGTTGTTAGTAAAAAGCTTCAATTAAGTAACATCAAAGTCAATAAAATCACATTTGAAGAAGCATGTATTGCATTTGAAGTTACGGATGTTGTAGAAGCAGCAGCAATTATAGGACGAATGTTTGGTATAGGTAAAGTTGCCGTCGCAAAATGCGTCTCAAATAGATTCACTGATGTTGTAACTACAGTTGTTAAAACTGGTAAGCAGATAATGTTACCAGGGGAGAAATTTTTTATTAGAGTCGAGAAAAGTAGCAAGGCGAAAATAAGTTATATTGGAAAAGACATAGAGCTTGCTTCGTCGGGTAGCCTAGTAGCAGAGCTATCTACTATAGCAGCAAAGCCAGCAAAAAATGAGTATGAAGCTAGTAAAATAATTTTATCATATATAGGTAAACATTCAGCATATGTGTGTATTCAGATAGATACAGCTCTTGGGGGTATGTTGCCCGGATCTCAAAAAGACAAAGTAATGTGTGGGATACATAATCTCCTATCCTGTCTATCTTGTATGATGGCTATAAAATGTGGCTTTATACCAGATTTTTTGATCATGTATACAAATGAAGATGATTTGAAGGAGAATTCAAAGTTGTTTGGCCGTATAATGTCTAAAATGAGCATTAGGAAATATGAAATTCGGCTCGTCCATATAGATCTTCCTGTTAAATGTAATGATAATCTGAAGCTCATGCTACAGGAAGGCGTATATGCTAGAATCTTGACTCTTTTGCCTGGTAAGAGGGGATTAGTTATGCCATTAAATGCAGCAATTCATCCTCTATGGTTCGTAGAATCCACTATGAGGAAAATTGCATCTACAGGGAAAATGCTTTGGATGCCATTGATGTTATTAACTGATAGTATGTTTTATGATGCTAAGAATGTAGGTTTAGAAGATAAAATAATGTCCATTAATAACTTGATTACTAAGAAGATGGCGTTTAAAAAAAACGAATACGAACGGTATGAAAGAACAATTGATACGTTATCAAAGGCTGCAGTTAAAAATATGAAAACTATTTCATTAAAGGTAGGACCGAATTATCTTCACGATATTATTGATTCCATCTAATTTTTCAGTCAATCGCATTAGTTCAGTTGAATTTTTTTGGTATGTTGGATTGTCAAGTATTTGATGAACTGCATCAGTGATATGAATTGCCTTTATTTCTTTTGGCTTTAACATAAGACCTGCACCAATCTTAACAATTTTTTCAGAATTGCCTAATTGTTCGCCATGGTTTCCTATAGGTATCGTAATAATAGGCTTACCAAATTGAATAGCCTGTGATAAAGCTACGTGCCCTCCACGTAATACTAGTAAATTGCTCATCCCAAATATTTCATTTCGTACGGGACACCATTCGTAGTACCAGCCTGAGCCTGAAAGTTTTTTAGGTTCAAGATTTCCTTTCGGTCTGCCTTCAGAAATTATATACTGAATTTCTCGACGGAGTGATTTACATGCCTCAAGTATGATTCTGATAATTGGAGTTCGCGTTTCTATTGGACCACTAATATGGATAAATACGATTGGTCTAGATCTATTTAAGCCAAGGCTATTTGCCACTTTATTGATCCGTTCCTGGCTCACAGCTACTTTTGGCGCAGTGAAGCCAACATATTCTAATTTTGCAACCACCGAACTTGTGTCCCAAATGTTATGACTTGCTATCGTATATGGTGGAGGAAGATCAGGCACTAAAATTTTGTCTGCTGTTGTCCACATGACACCAAGAATTTCACCTGTCATCTTTTCAAAAAGTCTAGCGATCCTAAACTCTCGAAGTCGTGGCGAAAGTAATAGCTTTACTTGATTCAGGATTACCACGGATGGTATCCCAAAAAATTTAGCTGTAATAAGTGAAGATAACCTTGAATCCGAAACTATGATATCTGGTTTATACTCTGCCATACTACGGGTCTCTTTGTTGATCTGCCTTGAAAAATTTGTAAACCAGTTGAGAGTGTTTGCAATACTGTATTTTATTGAGAATTCTCCTTCTACATTCCATGCAAATTCAACAGGTGGAACTGCTATGCATTTATATCCTTGCGTGGAAATATAAGTTGCAGCTTCTCCAAATGAAGAAAACCTAATTACCATGCCCATCTTTTGAAGCCTATCTGCTACCATGACTAGTCGACTTGCATGTCCAAGACCGACTCCATAAGGTGTTAAATAGGCTTTTGCCAAATTATAATGTTGTTGCAGGTTTGATTATATATTGCTAATCAGTGTATGCTCGCTTGCTTATCTGGTTGCTGTCAATTACTATTTGTTTGAATATACTAGTATCTTTGTTTATGGCCCTTGATTTTATTACAGCATCCAAGAATGATAAATAAGCTGATTCAATGATGCACGTCATCTCATATAATACTTTAAAGGAATTGTTACGTCTGCTTTTCACTACCGCACCATCCAATATGTATGATGGTATGAGAATGTGTGTATTTGAGTCGAATGATGTTTATTTTATGTAAGTTCAGAGGATGTGTATCT
>JAFAQB010000165.1 GCA_019246625.1 Nitrososphaeraceae archaeon | reverse complement strand
TTCTTTATTATATTTTATTTAGTTGTTCATTTTAACAAGGACACAAATATGGTAACAGTACAAATTTCAGAATTATAACTTTTGAAACCCAAAACCATGCTTAAAATTTGAAAGGTACATGTTTGGCTAGATGTATGAGGCTAGCTGCTAGCTAATAGCTTACAAGGCTATGAGTAGAGTTAGCCGTCAGTTCTGGGACGACCTGGCTGGCGCGCAAATGCCCCACAGGACCGCAACCAGGGTTGGCTGCTGGAACTCTGGATTAACCTATACAGCTTATTTTTTATTTTTATTTTATTTGCTATTTACTAAAACTCATTAATGGTGGAATCACAAAAAGAGGCAGATATTCTAGTAGAATCTCTTTGTTCCAGACGGACATTGGCATTGACCATTATTACATTCCTTAAGAGAGTGTCACTTCTTCACTACTAATTATTTTTATTTTCTCACTCCTTTCCTCAGAATGGAAATAGGGCACTTTCTTTTTCGACTAATATGCATCCTGCGGTGGTGTGGGAGTACTACAGAATGATTCAGTCTCTCTTTGGTGACTGACTGAAGAGAAAATAAGAATCCAACAACAACCGCTGGATCCTTTGCGATTCGACAATAACCTATCGCACCGAAATTTGTGTTGATAACAATTCACAGCTGAGAGGAAGAGTGAGTTACATCTTATTACTAACTAGCCACAACATTACTACTACACTTAAGTAATTTGATGTTTCTATAATCAATTAGAATGGCATCATCTTCCTCTTCGTCATTCAACCATAGAGTAGCTCTTGTTACAGGGAGCTCAAGTGGAATCGGCTATGAAACATCCTTAATGCTAGCAAGAAATGGTTTCCTAACATATGCCACAATGCGTAATCTCAAAAAAAGTGAGAATATAAAATCGCTTACCGAGAAAGAAAAATTGCCATTAAAGGTAGAACAGCTGGACGTTACCGATGACAGATCCGTCAAAAATGCGATCCAATCCATCACTGCTGAGTCTAGCAAAATAGATGTATTGGTAAATAATGCGGGTTACGCACTTAATGGGGCGTTGGAAGACATTGCAATGGAAGAGCTAAAGGCACAGTACGAAACCAATTTGTTTGGTGTTACAAGAGTAACTCAAGCTGTCCTTCCGTTCATGAGAAAACAGAAATCTGGAATAATAGTGAATATCAGTTCTGGTGTGGTACCCATGGGTGGTTTCCCTGGAGGATCCGCTTATGTTAGCACAAAATTTGCTATCGAAGGTTTGAGTAGATCTATGAGATATGAATTGGAGCCATTTGGAATAAAAGTGGTTTTAGTAGAGCCCGGAGTTATTGGAACAAACTTTGTTAATGCCGTGGTTGTCGCCAAGAAATCTCGAGATCCAAGTTCTCCGTATTCGCAGATAATGGAAAAAATGGCTCCAAGGTTTGAAGAAATGATCAAAAACGCGTCTTCTCCTGAACTGGTAGCAAGGGTAGTGTTTAAAGCTATTACTGATGAAAATCCTAGTCTCATGTATTTGGCGGGAAAGGATATAGAACAGTTGAAGGAAGCTAATAAAGGCATGTCTGATGAAGAGTTTTATAGGATGATGAAGAAAAACTTTAATTTAGATAGTATCGAGCCCACAACCAGGGCCTGAAATTAGTGTCGATAATAATTTACAAACGACCGTTATCGTTCTGGCTGATAGCAGGACTGATGTGCACAAGCAAAAGAAGACAAGAAGCAAATTATCATACAGTTGGCAAAAGATCTAGAGGTAAAGATTCGTACTGATACTATATCCATCGATAGTTAAACAATTATGCGGTAGAGTGTCTGAGCGGTTCATACATAACTGTCGAGGAGAAATACAAGCAAAAGCATCGAGTAGAAAACGCAAGAAAGCAAAAGCAAGCTGCAGAAGATATTGAAAAATTAGCGGTGGTATCACCGCTAAATCAAGAAGATGAAAAGAACCCCAGAACTCAAGATGGAAATGGAAGCCAGAACATACAGAAAGGAAAGGAACGAAAAGTTGCAGGAGGATCTAAGAAGGCAGCAAGTCAGAATCGTCCGTGTAAGCCTAGGACAATGCAAGAAGATAGCCAAACTGATGGGAATCCCGGAGGACATAATTGAGAGCATCAAGGAAACGTGTACCGATATATATGAAGTCATAGATGGCGAAGACCTCTGGACGATAATGGATCATTATCCTACAAACGAACAGCTTGAGCAGATGGGTGTTCTACCAGTATGAGCAATACTACTGCTGTAACAACAACAATAGCTACTACTATTTTTTTTCTCAGCAGCTTCTATAAGATGGCTCGTGGTACGATGACAATTTTGATGACAATTACATTTGCCATTGTACCAAGATTTGTAATCGAAAATCGATGGGTGATGATCTCGCAGCAATGACAGAACTCTTGGGTGCCATAAAACTTAGGATAACAGAAATTGTCTTGAAAGAAGATAGACCAATTTACGTCCCTGATATACTTTGGCAGCTTGAATCATCTCTTGTTTTAGGTAAATTTATGATCCAAATATAATTTACTAGCATTTCCTTATTAATTATCCGGGATATGGTTTAAAGAAGAAGATGAGAATAAGGAAGACGAAGACGAATAAGATAATAACAAGATATAGGAAGAAATTAGGATATTATTCCATTAAATCGTAGTGTGTGCTAAAGCTTGAATAATAATGTCGATGCTTGCTACTCCAAGAAAATATTGGACGGTCTTAATTTTATCCTAAGTCTTTCCAAGAGCTGATATTCCCAAGGAAAATTATGACAAAAGACCTTGGTTATCAACTAGAGGCATTTAGCAAGGAAGAAGCTTTGGAATATTTTAAAAGTTCAAACTATGAAGATTGCAGGATAAATGCCTATCCTTCTTTCACTGAATACAAAGGCATCAACAGAACACCTATAAGTTTTCTAACGGTTGATTTAGACTTGAAAGACTTCGGGACGCGAAGAAGATTCAGATAAAAAACGGTTAGAAAAAGCATTAAACAAAACATTAGAGAAGATTAAAAAAGAGGGAATCATTGGTGGGAATCCAACTGTGTTATGGACAGGCAATGCTTATCATATATACCAGCCTGTTAGGGGACCTGTGTTAGAAGAATATGAGACATTCTACGAATTTACAAAATTCTTAGACAAGGACTTGACCAGTATGTTTATTCAATTTGCTGAAGAGTATTTTACAGATTATACTGCTGACCATTTACACAATTCCAACCGTAAAGTCATGTTTACTAAGGATTCCAGGAAGCCTAAACACAAAATGCATTCCAAGCAAAGGCCAATGAATACAACTACTGGAAGAAATGATTCTGGTATGGTATTAATGATCTGACGTATGTGATGCAACTCATGTAACAGGAATTAAAAGTGGTTCCAGAAAATGAAAAAGAACAAGACAAGGAAGAGGCAATAATAGAAACAACAGAAAAACCCAAAATGTCATCATCACCATCGAGAACACCAACAAAGAGATCTTCTAAATCAGACCATCAACAAAAAACAAAAGAACACGAAGGAAGCAAAGAAGGCAAAAAAACATACCTTTAACATCCTTATCAAAGCAATTGAATAAACAAAACACTCAAATCAATAAGACAATGCAAATACTTCAGCCTATTCAAAAACAGATAAAATCTACGGAAAGACAATTAGAATTAACAAAGCAGGTACAGTCCCAAATAAAGCAGTTACAAAAACAGGTATCACAAGTTCAAAAGGAGATAGTAATAACAACAAAAGATACTAACAAGAAAAAAATCAAGAATAAGTAGAGAAAAAGTACAACAACTTAGTATTACATATACGATTATGTGGCAAACAATATACCCAATTGGTTCTGTAACTGAATTTAATGTATAAGACAGTAATTCTGTGTATCTTCTTATGTCATAATTATTAATGCCATTATTTTCATCATGGTCTACAAGCTCAAAAGGAATAGATCTATAATTTTTTGAATTGTTTTTTGAATTGTTATTATAATGGTAGTGATAACAGTAAGTTATGATGTATCTTAAAACCTCTCGAACTTTCAGCCATTTACCTTCATTACAAAGTTGTACTATGGCATCTTTCTCAAGAGTATTTCTATTCTATATGTGATTCTAATGGTAGAGTTATGTATTTTTAGAATAGATATTTCTCTCCTCTTACATAACATGTCATGCTTGATATGAAGAACTATTTGTAGCATATCGAGGAGGGTTTATTTTTGAACCTGAAATAGGAGTACATGCAGAGACTAACATGTATATCCTCATAATAAGCTCCTTATTGTCTTTGTCTTTAATGATTTGACTGTATGAATGCATTCTACTCGCCACCTTATCTATCAAGTCGTGGATTTCGTTTCTACTCCAATATGGAATTGTTATTGGCATCTGTATTATCTTTCGAAGGTATTCTTCGCCACTGCTCTTGCTATCTTGAAACTTGCTGAGTATAAGATTCCGAATTTTTTCGTGACTCAATCCTATTATAAATACAAATCCTTCAATATCGAGAAGTACCTTTGTTGATTCAAATACCTCAACTGCGCTGTCAGAAGAACATCTATCCAAATCATCAATGAAAACTACTGTTCTAGTGCTAGGAGTCTGGCTAATTATGTTCTTCATACCTCAGTCACAAAAGCTTTTGAACTTTACAAGCTAGAGGAATGAAGGCCTACGAAATTGCCAAAGAACCCAATATGGATTCTGAAATTATAACTTTAAAAAGCACTGTCTAAAGCAACATATGTTGTTTTTTAGCATCGCTCGTTAATTTTAAGTACAGTGCCTAACTATGTTTTCGGCATTGTATGATAGTAAATCAGTAAATCAGTAAACTCATGTTATTATGTATGATATTTATCATTGTTGTTGTTACTACTACTATTATTATTAATGCGACATGAACCTGTATCGTGTAGTTTTGAAAGTCTATTATAAATAAATTTCAGAATCAGTTTTCCTCCAGGAAGATAATTAATTATTGGAGATATTATCTTACCTCCCGGTAATATCGCTATCAATTCAAGTAGAGCCTCAGATCCACTCTTTGCTTGTCCATTTGGGGAAATAAGATGAAATGACCTGTACCGTAGAGAAGGAGCAATCATATCAAGCAGACCTTTTTGATCGGCCAGAGTTAGCGAGATAAAATCTAATTTCTCAGATTTGTCAAGGCTATCAACTACATGTGCAAATCTAGTACACGGTCCGCAATCTGCATCGTATGCCAAAACATACTTTGATGACGAGGAGGATTTAGCTTGCACTTGAGCGTCCTATCACCATATAAAGGATATTGTCAATTGCATGATTTAAAACTAGCATTTATTATATCCTCATATTGAGGGCATGGAGTAAATTACACACAAATACTATAGCATAATTCAAAGTCAATCATCCATTCTGTTGTTGATAGATCCTCCTATCAGTATAGACAATCCGAGCTATTCTTTGTTGCACCACTTGACTATTGATATCACATCACCATGATCCTTAGCCCTGGTTATCAAATTTTTAGGTATATTAGATAGAGGATGCAGAAAATACAACTTGTCATCATTGTTTATTCCGCATAGAAAATAGCTTGAGATATGACAGTCAATCTCTCTAGGATTTTGGCATGGCAATGAAAACTGATCCAAAAGGCACACGTCACATAGACGTATTTTATAACTATTGAGCTGTATGATTGCATACTCAGTTGCCCTGTCCACTGCTATTACCTCATGAATTATACATTTGTTAGAGAGCCAATTATACTCCCAGTTTTTGACATAATTTGCAGCATTAGTACATGGTGTATTCTCCTTGTAACCCTGTAGATGCTGAAATATATGAGATTGCATTGTACCATCATCATCTCCATACCAAATAGGACCATTGTACAAATATATCAGTTCTTGATGATTTGACCCATCGCTTGATTCTCCACTAACGTTACCTTTCAGTTCCCGAACCAAATCATTGTTTTTCATTCCATGAGTTAGTGCAAAATTCACCATCATAATTCAACCCCGTTTTTCAGGTAAGTTGCTGTTTCTAACCATTCTGCTATTTCTGAAAATTTCACAGAATTTTTTAGCGTTATAATAACTACCTTTACATTGCTGCAGCTTCATTGTTCTTAATATTTGAACTATTTCAGAAATATCAATAATACGTTTCTTTCCTTGTTGTTCTCTACACCATGGTGAAGAAGAATTGCTTAGGTTTGTGTTCACCACATAAAGTCCTGTTGCCCGTAGTCTTATGCTATGATCTTCACCTTTATTCCCTAACTCGCTTAATGGCTCTTTATTTTTGTATTCCAGCCAACTGAGAGTTGTATTTTGCCATGATTGACAACAGACAAACAAACGCATGATGAATAAAAATTGTTTTAACCAATTGGTTAAAACATTAACCAAATAGTTTAACGTCTATAAATATAACTTGTGTCTTTAAACATTTGTGATAAGCGCAACTGTAGAATATGTTGTGGCTTATTATTATTATTATTATTATTATTTGTATAGATCTTCATGTCATAAGCGTATCCAAAATCGTGGTACATTTCATGAGTTCAAATAGCGACAGCGTTCTTCCTGAAAAATTCATAACCATAGATGGACATAAAATAAAGTATATTGACTATAGTAGCCAGCTTAAGCGATCTTATAATCGGCTTCCAATATTAGTTCTATTACATGGAATTGGAGCTTCATGTGAAAGATGGCTAAAAGTCGCCTATTTGCTATCTAAATACTACAGAATAATGAAAAGTAGTATAGATTAGTTGAGTAGTAGTTGGCATAACCTGTTTTGGCGGCAAAGCTAAGTGTTTCTGTGTTGTTATACAACCGATTTGATCTCCAAACTCACTGGTGTTGAATAATCTATGTGTTAAATACCAGATGTTTTATGGCAAAGGATAGTGCGATTGCTGCTGCAGCCACTACTACCACCACTAAAGAAAAAGGAGAGATTTGGACATCCAAGGATGGATGACAGAAAAGCAATGAGTGCCATTTTCTACGTTTTACGTACTGGATGTCAGTGGAAAGCATTACCGAGAAGTATAGGAGCACCAAGTACAGCAGTACATGACAGACAGTACATGACAGGTTTCAGGAATGCTAAAGGCTGATGTATTTACAAAGATGTGGGTTGTTGATGGATTGTTAGAATACGATAGGAAAGAAAGAACATGTTGATTGGAGATGGCAGGCGGCCATTGATGGGACCATGGAATGTTTTCCTTAAAACTCATCTTCATAATATATATATAAAAATGGACTTACATAGTTGGGAGTCTTTATGGAAGGTTCTTATTACTATTGGGGTCGGAAATCTTTTCCTATTCTTTATTATTGTATTCACAACAAACAAACAATTCTATACTCGTTTGCGTCGGCGTATCCGTCAATTGCGGTGATATTGACTTGAGTAAAATCTGATTTATAATAAATGCCTAATCAGCTCTCGTAGAGAAAATATTTCCGAAATTAACCATCTCAGATTTATCATATAATATGAATATAAATATTATATTCATATTACAGCGCATGGACGTATACGTGCAGTGCAGTCAAGAAGGTCAATGATTAAGAAGGAAATTATTTAACTTGACTTGAACTTTGAATTTTGTATTGCGCTCAAGTCAATTAGTGGCTGTGACCGCAGCCGCAACCACCCATACTATTACTATTTTCATGCTCACGATGAGTATGACTTTGTTCTGAACATGAGGGGCATGTATTAATACCAGATTCAGACATAAACATCGTACCACAAGAGGTACATTTTATTTT
>JAFAQB010000143.1 GCA_019246625.1 Nitrososphaeraceae archaeon | reverse complement strand
GTTCATCATGTGGCGGAAAAGATCATACACCTAAACCACCTGAGTTTATAAAATTGCAATCCGATATTGTAAACAAAGGTCTAAAGCATATTCCTGCTTCTCACGCGGAGATGCAAGCGCTTAATGTTGGTTCATTAGGACCGGGATGGATAAAACTGCATCCTGAATCAAGTAAAATTCCAGAAAATATAACATCCTTGCAACAACTGAAGCCTGGGCTTCCCCCTGAGGTAGCGAATAATCAGAATAACGTAGGAAAGTATTGGGAGGCCAATCCAACCTGGAGTGGTGCTTGTGGTGTGCTTGCGAAATTAGACAAGCCAACGTTAGTCATAACTGGAACTGATGATAACTTCTACCAGCCGCATGTTAATTCTTTAAAGATTGCAGAAAAGATTCCTGGAGCCTGGCTTGTACAGATCAAAAATGCTGGCCATGCAGTAGTGGATCAATATCCGGCTGAAGTCGGTAAGATAATGAATACATTTCTATCCACTTCAGGCCAAAATAGCACAGCATAGGTTCACAGTAGCTATCTAGGATCCAGAGCCTGATGATGATACACAAGCGTGGATCAAGCTCTAGGCCTACGACATACGCAGTGATTATTTAACAAAACACGGCCCTTTACCCTCTTATTGCAAGTATTTGTGCAAGCCCAAAGGGTAAACCAATTTCGAACCTATCTAGACTGTCGTTATACGGCAATAATCGTCCAGAAGATCAAGCCAGTGGACGATAGATTCTGCAATATTACACATATTTGGCAGTAGACCTACCTTTTTTTATTGGGCTTGAATATTTATTAAATAAATAAAGTAGGCAAGCTTAATGAAAACAAAGAAAGACATAGAATATAACTCCTTTTTGTCATCTGAACGAGATTTTTCCTCCTGCGCGATCTTTTCAATCGCGAGCTTTTTCCTCCTCCTCGTGGTTATTTGGCGTACCCCTACTCTTTTTTACCGACTGATTTTTAAATCGTGTAGAGCTACACAGCAAAGGCACCTTGAATATGATAAGATATTTTGAATATCTATGATGGGTTATATTATTTTAGACAAATTCAACCCCTTGGGGATGGTGGTAGATGGGGAATAACTGACATTAATAATATCCTAACTATGAGTAAAGAAATCTCCACCACAATCGGAAGCATTCCTTAGAATAAGGTAACTATGCCCAAGGCGTAGTAATAAGAAGACACTTGCTAGTAATAAGAACTAGCATATATACTATCAATCCTTACTATCAAGTGACTTCATGTCGATCACGAACCGATATCGAACATCGCTGTTTACGACCCGGTCGTAAGCTTCATTCACTTTCTGAATCGGGATAAGCTCTATGTCGCAAGCGACGTTGTTCTTACTGCAGAAATCAAGCATCTCCTGGGTTTCTCGAATACTGCCTACCGCGGAGCCCGCAAGGCTGTGACGAGCACTTATAAGTGAGAAAGGGGCGATCCGGATCTCTTTTTCTGGAAGCCCAACTACTATCATGGTCCCATCAACATCAAGCAGCCTCATGTACTTGTTTGAATCAAGCTCCACCGATACGGTGTTGATTATAATGTCAAAATACCCTCTGCGCTTCTTTAAGGTCTCACGATCAGATGTGTCATAGAAATAATCTGCTCCCATTTTCTTTGCTTCCTCTTGTTTTTTAAGCGAGTGGCTGAGCACCGTGACTTCGGCACCAAGTGCATGTGCGATTTTCACTCCAATATGGCCCAGGCCGCCAAGACCGATTATGCTTACTTTCTTTCCAGGGCTGGCTTTCCAATGTATAAGAGGCGAATAAAGTGTTATACCCGCACAGAGCAGAGGTGCCGCACGATCCATAGGAATATTATCAGGAATTCGAAGCACATAATTTTCATCTACTACGATTTTGCTCGAATAGCCACCTTGGGTAGGTGTTTTTCGATCATCTCTTTCTACACTATTGTAAGTCCAAGTCGCTCCCTCCACACAATACTGTTCGAGGCCTTTCTGGCAATGGCGGCACTTCTTGCAAGAATCAACGAAATTGCCAACAGCCGCCCTGTCACCCACTTTGTAACGGGTCACCCCTGTCCCTACTTGTGAGACGATCCCTACTATCTCGTGTCCTGGAACCATAGGGAAGGTTGATGTGCCCCATCCATTATTAACTTGATGAATGTCCGAATGACAAATACCACTATACTCTATGTCGATTACTACGTCATGATCTCGAGGCTCCCTTCTTTCAAATGAGTATGGAGTAAGAGGCGCTTTTGCTTGCTGGGCTGCGTATCCATAAACTTGAATCATCTCCGTCTAATTCTTTGGTCCTGTTTAATAACGTACTCTCATTATACATGCATAGTCTCTCTTATCACACATTTATTAGTAATACAGACTTTATTGTTTCAACCTAAAATAATATAGTGTAACAATCTCACATTAAGAACGCATTGAATACTAAAATAGAGTGACTAAAAGTGATATTATTATATCAATGGCACTACTTTCAGGCATGATTGTGCTACTAAAAAATCATAACCAATATTAAGAAGTTGATTCCCGGGGTTAAAGTTGCGTAGAGCAATTTAACTGCATTGTCAATGTCTGCCGTTTCCCTATCTTTCATTCTTAGCCTTTGAATACTAAAGTTAGTCTGTTGTCTGTTATATATCATAGCCTTTTCATTTTGTTTATCTTCTATTTCGTTTCAATTTCTGCAATTCTATCGTCAATTGGCTCATATTCTCCATTTTGATCACAACATATGCCCTGTATAATTGGCTCTTGTTCTTGTTCTGTTGTTATCTGATCTTTTGTAAACCAAAGGGTTTATGAATGAGTAATTTTCATATTTGCATACTTGTCTCATCCATCGATCGTTACAAATGCTATTGAAAGAAATATCACTGATGGATTTAGTGAACCAAAGAAGAAGCTGCTTTACTACCTTAAGGTTATGCAGCAAGCAGAACTTGTAGAATTAGCAAACGTTATGAAGATATCAAGAATGGCAGTTCATAAGCACCTTACTGTTTTACAAAAAAGAGGTTTGGTAGAAAGCATAGAAAGTAGAGGACATGTTGGTAGGCCAAGAATGATCTATCAGCTAACTAGCCAAAGTAAAACTGTGTTTCCAAAATCATATAGTGCAATTGCTACCCATGCTCTTGACTTTATTGAAAGAAACATGGGTAAAGAAGCTATTGAAAAGGTTCTGCGGGAGCGGCAAAGCGAGCTTTTTGATCAATATTACAAACGTCTTAAGGATTTAGATTTTGATAAGCGTGTTAAGGAATTAGCAAAGATTAGAGATGAAGAAGGATATATGGCTGAATCAAAGAAGGTGACCTCAAAGAGTAGTATTAGTAGTGGCGGTCGAGGAGTGGTGGAGAAAGGAGGAGGTGAAAGAGGAGGAAAGCATGTCCTCTTGGAATATAACTGTCCAATTATACACATTGCAGAAAAGCATTGGGAAGCATGTTCTGTTGAAACAGAGTTATTTGAAAAAGTCCTTGATGCAAAGATCGAAACGACACATAGAGCTGCAAAAGGAGATTTAATATGCAAGTTTCTAATCAAGGAAAGAAAAGAAGGCTACGATTATTTATAGAATGATTTGATCAATGATGCATACTACTATTTTGTATAATTTGTAAACCCTTATGTTTATAATCGTGCTCAGGCTATCAGTAGTATATGAATAGATTAGATGGAAAATATGTGTTGATAACTGGTGGCTCCCAAGGATTGGGACGGCAGCTAGCTATCAACTTTGTAAAAGAAGGATCTGCAAGAATATGTATAGTAGCAAGAAGACAAGACTTTCTTGATGAAGTTCATAATAGACTCCTTGAAATTAACCCTAAGATCAAAGTCATCCCTATAGCAGCCGATCTAAGTAGGCAAGAAGATATTGAACGTGTCGTAGCAATAACATTACACCAGTTTGATGGTCGACTTGATGTACTTGTGAACAATGCTTCTACTATAGGTCCATCTCCTATGCCTTACCTATTAGACTATCCACTCGAAGATTTTAGATATGTAATCAATACTAATCTTATAGCTCCTTTTCTCTTAATAAAGAAATTACTACCAGCTATGATTGAAAACAGTGGTTCTATAATAAATATAACAAGCGATGTAGGAGCATCTGGTTATCCTGGTTGGGGAGCATATGGCATATCCAAGTTTGGTATTGAAGGAATGTCACAAACATGGGCTGCTGAATTGCAAGGAAGTGGAGTACGTGTTAATTATGTTGATCCTGGAAATATGAATACAGCAATGCACAGATCTGCAGAACCAGACGAGGATCCAAGACAGTGGACTGATCCTTCAGAGGTTACTGAAGTATTTGCGTATTTAGCATCTGACGAATCAAAGAATGTCAATGGGAAGAGATTCAGAGCTCAAGGAGGTAATAACCATAAGGATAACAGCAGCTACGTTGAACGGCCTGTGTTAGCATCAGAGGTGTAGAAAAATGATAACAACTGCTGTTTCTTCCCATTCATCTTTTTCTTTTACATTGCCCCCAGAGCTTGTTGCAAAAGGTCCACCAGAGCGGCTGGGAATAGCTCGTGATGCAGTTAGGCTAATGGTTATAGATCGCGGTGAAAAATATGGAATATATCATACACGCTTCTATGGAATAGGGAAATTTCTGACACCGGGAGACTTGATGATCTTTAATACAAGCCGAACAATTCCTGCTTCCCTAGTGGGTTATGTCAAGCCTGCAGGACCTTTAGTTGAAGTTCGTTTAGCAGAACATCTTGCAGATGATTCGTGGTTAGCACTTCTGCGTTGTCAGCAAGTCGATAACCCATTTTCCTGTGGCATTAGTAAAGGAATGCAAATTGAATTTGCTCAAGGTTTAGTTGCCACCGTATATGATCATGATGAGCGCATTCAAAGACTCTGGAAGGTTGGCTTCTCAAAGTCTGGAACTGAATTGTTTGAGTCTTTCTATAGAATTGGACAACCCATACGCTACGAGTATATTTCAGAACCCTGGGATTTAGATTATTATCAGACAGTCTACGCTACGAATCCGGGCTCAGCGGAGATGCCTTCTGCCGGACGCCCATTCACATGGAAACTAATCTTTGAGCTCAAACGAAATGGGATTAATATGGCTTACATTTCGCTTCATACAGGTTTATCATCATATATGGATGCTGATTTGGATCAAAGACATGTGGCATCTGAAGAAGAATATTTCATTAGCTCAAAAACAGCTGAACAAATAAACAAAACACATGATCAAGGTGGGAGAATAATTGCTGTTGGGACAACAGTAGTGAGAGCGCTAGAGACTGCGGCAATAACAGATGGTATAAGCAAAGTAAATGTGAAGCCAGGACATGGTTATACGCGCCTATATATAGGTACTAATCATAACCTAAAGGTCGTAAATGGCTTATTAACTGGATTACATGAACCTGAAGCTAGTCACTTAGATTTGCTTACTGCATTTCTTCCACCTGAACTAATACATCAAGCATATGAAGAGGCCATTCAGCGAAAATACTTGTGGCATGAATTTGGAGATACGAATCTAATTTTATAAAATCCCACAATATTATTTGATTGTAGAAGGTAATAGAAGTGATGCACAGTACAGACTTGCAAATGGTAATATCATTTCCCGGGTAATTGCAAATGCTTCCGCTACTACTCTTAATTGTTAGGGTATATTTGGATTAATGGTTGTCATACTTGCTAGAATTAAGACATCATCGATATAAAGTCAACAATAAATTTGCTTATAATACAATGAGCAAATGATCCAAAAGTGGGTAAAAAATTAATCACATCAGATAGTCGAAAGGTTAAGGAACAAAGGTATTGGTGTTGAATACATGGTGTTCGATAATGAATGTCATGCCTTTACTAAATACAGTAATCTTGTAAAGGCTTTAGAGAATTCAGCAGAGTTCTTGGCAAATAGGCTATCATAATTATCCTTGTAGGAATCAAAGCAAAGGGAAAGAATACTTATATTCAGAAGTATCTTTCATAAGCCTCAGAAAGAATCACTTTGGTACAAATACTATTTGTTCATAGATGTGAGGCTTGGGACCAATTACTCGAAATTAGAGACGAAGGATTATAATATATTATGTCCTTATTTAGACAGGGCTAAGAATTGGTAGAACAGCAAAAAATAGACATAGAAGAAGAGACTGCCACAACATCATCTCTCACAAGAGGGATTAAAAAAGAAACCAAACACCAGCAGCAACCCTCCAAATCTGGAGAGATGCAAGAGCAGGATAATGCAGCTGGAGCAGAAACAGAAGATCTCAATAAATAGAGATAATTTAACAGCCATAACCTATAATCTTCTTGTATTTCACTTTTGTACAAGCTAGGGAACCACCCATAAAAGTTTCCCATTTACATCCCAACATCATAATCAAGAAAAGGTACTGAGATCTGGAATGCCTTCAATTCCGACTACAAATATGTCATATTAGAGGAGCCTACCATCTTTGGAAAGAGCCCTGTAGCTATAGCAGTTGTACTATCTTTGGGTTCAAGCTATATATGTACTTCACCTAAAGATTTGCAAACATAGAATTAAGGACTTTCCTTATCTTAAAGCAGCAAAAGGAAAAATAATTTGTTTAGAAGATTTTATTAGAAATCGTATTTACAAATGTGAAATTTGCTATAATCAAGCGAGGCAATAGTAATTACAAATCTGATTTATACAAGTATATAGTTCCAGCACATAGAGCAACTAAATAATAACATTTAAAATATACAATAGTCACATTTAGTACAAATAATCCACCAGTCTAAATAGATAATTTTCATTGAAACCTTGATTGAAATTAAAAATCGGTATTCCAAAAATAGACAATAACAGAGTTGTAGCTGTATACACAATTGCTATACTTTTATCATCAGTTTTTCTTTCCTCTCTCATTGCTATTATTCAAAATCCATCATCATCGTTTATGCCGACGTTAGTATATGCTCATCATGATGATAATACTATAATAAAGAACAAGTCGTTAATCAACGAAATATCAGATAAAGTAGTAAGTGGTGATACCAGTAAAGCAGCAATAGAACAAATCCTTCAGCAGATACAAACTCAAATAACGCAAAGATCAGGCCAAGAAAAGGCCACTGCTGCACTTAAACAAATACAATCACTTATTGAATTGAATCCTACCGGTACCCTATCTCAATC
>JAFAQB010000041.1 GCA_019246625.1 Nitrososphaeraceae archaeon | reverse complement strand
GTGTTGTTGTCAGGGCTCGTGCTAATAGCAAAATACCATCTGTACCTGACTACAGTAAAACAACAACAATAAACAGAAGAACAATAAACAAACTCGATATTAAACTTAACAACATCAGAATAGGAAACGACATTGTAATAGTACTACCAGATAGTACTGGCATCAAAATTACAAATAGAGGCGAGTGGCTGCCTCATCATAAATGGAATGTAAGAAAAAGATATCTCAAGATACATGTAGTAGTTGTTGATATATCAAGAAAAAGAGGATTGTTTCACTTGATGTCACTAGTGAACAAGTACATGATGGAAGTAAACTGAAAGTATTGGTGATTCCCATGTTAATTGCGATAATGCACTGAAATTCTTTATGACGTAGATAACTATTTTATTCTAATGCCGATAGAAATCCCAGCCATCCATTCAACAACTTTCTTCCTTTAGGTGTTATAGAATACAAAGTCATTATATATATCATTGGTCTAGGGCAGTATCAATATACTAGAGAAATATGCGGTTATAGGCTCTGTATTCTTCTGCATGCAATTATTCCTTCTTTAGTAATATAGAATTTGCCTGTTTGTAAATCAACTCTTATGTATCGGGATTCATTTGCAAATCTCTCAAGTCTTTGATTTGATACATCAGCAGTTAGACCGAATCCACCATTACTATGTTCTTTGGAGATATCCTTTATGCCAAATCCGTAATTAAGGATCTCTTCATCACTAATCTCTATTTTTACACAGATCTGTATATTTTTTAGAAAGTTCGTCCATCAATGAATCCATTGACTTTAGGTATGATGCCTCATCCTTCTCATTACTTTCGGCATTAATGTGAACATCATCTGGATTTATAGATGCTGTCATAACCATTCTCACGTAAATGTTAAACTAGATTTGTGTTTAATTTATTCTTCTCCTCCTCCACTGTTTTAGTTTACAATGAGGAGAAAGAGAATCTAAGATGAAATAGATAGATAGATATATACACGCTAGGATTATACGCATGATAAAATTAAGGAAAAATTTGTTCTCCAGTATACCTATCTATTATTCTGATTGCTTTTGTTGGACAAGTCTGAGCTGCAGCAAGTATCATATCAAAGTCTGCTCCAGTCTCTGATTTGACTATTGCCTTTGGATTTACTATTTTATTTTTTTCGACTACAAAGACTTTAGGAGCAAGCGTTTCACAACTGCCAAACGCCATGCAAAATGAAGGATCGACCGTTAAGTGAAAACGAGCTTTTGGAACATCTAATATTTCTACGGATTGTGTTTTTAATTCAGCTCCCAAATCATTATTATCGTTTATTTTTGTATCTTCATGACGATTAGCAGCATGATGATATGATGATGATTGATCCGATTGGACTTGATAATAATGATATTTCTTATTACTATTATCATCATCATAATCTACTTTAATGTCGTTATGTGACCAATGATTATCAAAGGCTACTTCATCATATTGTCTTCTCTTCTCTCTATTTGAAAGAACCTCAAAAGCAGCATTGATTTTCTTTATCATATCTTCAGCAAAGTCCGAATTGTTCCTATCCGGATGATACTTTTTGGCTAGGAGCCTATATGCTGCCCTAATCTCATTGTATTTAGCCTTTTCAGGTACGCCAAGAATTGTGTAATAACCCTTAGAATCCAAGAGACATTATCATTATATGATATACACAACAACAAAGGTAAAAGTGTTTGGAGACATGTATGTATACATCGAAACATATAAAAAGCAAGGTATTACAGCTTTTTCTTTTAAGCCTAAATAGGGCTTCTTTATGTAAAACATTTTTTGCTGTTAACATCAATTTGTTACCAAATATGTTAACAAACTAAACTGAATCACTGCTTGAAATGCCAAACATATGTTAACATTTAACATTTTTGAATTCAAAAGTTACCGCAACCTTTCATTTGTGGGGTCGTGGATTGGGTGTGATTTAGCTCCTGAGACGTCTCTCCTAACGTGTTCTTAAATACGCCTTTGATCTAGTCCTTCTGTATGTTTTGTTCGCTATCTTAATAGTAGAGTAAAGGGAGATTGCATATTTTTGTTGCAACTTTCAATGGAAGGACCATATTCTTCTATAATCACTAAATAGAATTTTACTCCCTTGGCGTTATATGAGCTTAGATATATTGGAATATTACTAGAAAATTAAATAAGATAATTCCAGA
>JAFAQB010000194.1 GCA_019246625.1 Nitrososphaeraceae archaeon | reverse complement strand
AATCCAATTCCAAATGGATACATGGTTCCTTTTTATACCTCAGTCTTTTTATCAATAAACCATGCCAGCAACTTTGGTAACATCAGAAACATTCTGATATTATCTGTCTTCTATTTTTGAAGTGAGGATAATAGTTCATCATCAGGCCATAATAAAAATCTCTTACTTTAAGGTGTCAACAACAGCAAACTTATCTTTATGCTTCTCCAACAAAGGAATCACTTTTTCCATTATTATTTGGTCAAAGTTCTTTTCTTCTACATCTAGTGCTAGAAGTAAGAAGTAATTATCATTTATTGGAATCGTAGCTCGATTTAATTTTTGATATCTACCAAAGGCGTATATCACTTTACCTATTTTTGATTCAAATTTTGTTCTGGTTTTATGTCTGGTTATGGTACTCGATGCGTACTCTTCATTTTCTTCTTCAGTTAGTAATGGTTTCAACCCTTCTTTGTGTTCTGCATCGAGGATGACACCAAATTTATTAGTGATAGCAATCCATATGATATGCTTATGAAGATTTAATAGTTCTTTGCTGAATTCATAAAGGAATTCATAGTCTATCATCATTATCCTCCTTCTCTCCAATAACAGTGCCCACGAAGTTTAAAAAACGTATATTCATTTAATTTAACTGGACTAAATGCAATTCAGTATAGAAACTAAGGTTTTAGATTTTTAATTATATCTTGGAAATCTGCTATTGTTTCTATTCCTCTTAGATGAGCACAAATCGATGTAATTTTGACGTATTATACAATATCTGATAAGATATACTACTTTGATAAAATCCATTTTGCAACCTTTGGCCACAACTTTTCATGTGCACTATCACTAATGCATAAAGCTACATGACCACCAGAATTTGTGAGGAACTCTTTTTCTTTGCTAGAGACGTAATTGCTTAGTGCTACTGCTGAGTCAGTTGTAACTATATCGTCTTTTTCAGCGTCTATCATTAGCAATGGAATAGTTACATTTCTAAGGTCTATATAATTATCATCGATTTTCATTTTATTAGCAATAAGTAAATTGTCTTTATAACAATTCTTTATAATCTGACTATATAGGTTTCCTGGAACTGGTGGAGTATCGTAAAGCCATCTTTCAACGTTAATAAAACTACTAACAAATTCTTTATCATCCGATTTCTTGAACAATTTGAAATATTTATCAAAAGTGTATCTCGGTGGATTACGCATTGCAAATGCAAGATCAATGATCTGTCCGTTCATATTGCCAAATTCTTCCATCATCTTATCTACCTCAATTTCTCTACACCAATTTGCAAGTATGGTGTCTTCCTTGCTAAAATCTATTGGTGTAGCTAGGAGAGCCAAGCTTTTTACCATGTTTTCTTCATGGTTTTGGTTAGCTGTTTTTGTCGTTGTCGTTGTTGCTTCTAATGCTGTATAAATGAGTGCAAGTATGCCTCCCCAACAATATCCTAGAATTGATATTTTTTTTCCATTTTCCTCTTCCTGATCTGGTTGTGGTCCTTTTCTCACTATAGATTGAACTGAATCCTTTACATAATGGACATAATCTTCTAAAGATAAGTTATCATCTTCTTTGGTCGGGTAGCCTAAATCTAGCAGGTAGACATCCAAACCATTTGATAGCAAGTTGCGTACTACACTTCTTTTGGCATTCAAATCCATGATGTGAAAGCGGTTGATTGGAGCATATACTATAAGAAGTGGTGGTTTATAGTTAGTTTCATCTTTTTCTTTAATAATGCTATGATAATGTAGTAATCTATACCAATTAACATTAATTCGCTAACACTTTGCTAATAATTTGAGTTGAAATATATCGCTAGTTGTTAGCGAACTTTTGTTAACTGGTATAGTCTTTCCTTTTAAATAGATTGTGTCATGTCCAGAGAGCTCAGACTCTTTTGATATTGAGAATGTTACCAAACTCACTATACTCTGCATATAAGAATTGAACGCCCAATCAATATAATCAACAGGAACTCCTGTTCTTTTATATACTGAGTGCAGATCAATAATGGAGTGAACATATTTAGAAAGAATTGATGTAAAAGACTGAGATTTTAGTTCTTTATCAAATTCTCTGTCCATAAGTCTTAACCATGTATCATACAAAGATTCGATATCATTTAGTTTACTACTCCAGTGATCTTGTAGATGTTTTGTCATCTTTAATGCTTGTTGAAACGTTCTAAGATAAACTGAGCTGTAATAATTGTATAATTGAAGACCATAATTGTATGCTTCAGTTGACTTGGATATAGATTGCATGTACGATAATATTTGATTCATGGATTTGCTAGCATTTTTAGTATAATAATCGTTTTCGTTATCCTTTTTTATATGTTATAAGTGCAAGAGTGGTAGAGGATCAACAAGTGTATCTTAGAGGGTTCACCAATTTTATGCTAGATTGGGTGGGATTTAATTCCATCGGCTTAGAGGGTTCATCTACTTTATGTTGAAGTGCAGTTTATTTTTGCTTGTTTATAATATGCTAAATCAACTGTACAAAAAGATTTGTAGGAATACCATTTGACCTCAAACCAATCCTAATATTTCCCTGATTATACTCTATATCTCCAATACTATCTTTAAACCCTCTTGATGCCAAATGTATGCGGCTGCATTTTAGATTAATTTTGTATGTTCCATTAACTTCATTATGAGATCCAGATACAAACTGTATGTTTCCGTCATTGACTAGATCATATAATTCCCTACAATCTGTTGATAAACAAACCAAATTGGTGCTTTTGTATCTACCTATTACTTCGTTAAAGGCTTCAACAAATTTTTGCTTTAGTTCTGAAAAGCCTTTACCAATTTTCTGCTTTAGCTTAGGTAAAATCTCATTAGCTTTTTTCTTAAAAATCGCTAG
>JAFAQB010000191.1 GCA_019246625.1 Nitrososphaeraceae archaeon | reverse complement strand
GCTTAGACGATATGATCATGTTTCCGATATAGTCTCAGGACTAGTAAATTTCAGAATAATGCGAACTAATGGCATGGTTCTGTAGAAAGAGTGTAAGACTGACCATCCTGAAGAGATTTTCCTTTGTAATTACGCAATAGATCTAATCTCTACCTCAATTTATTCTCCTACTTGCTTTGGCAAAAGTTATCTAATAAAAAATTTCTGAAGAATATCTGTTAATAATAAAAAGTGTTTTCGTAGTGGGGGATGTGCTGGGTGGCAGCATCTAGCGTGGTAGAACAGAACGAGAGGCCGTACCAGAAATGGTACGGTCATATATGACAGGTAGAAAATATGTGCCTGACTCTGTAATGAACCAAATTCTTGATGATATATCAAACAGTCTTAGCCAGTATGCTGGAAAGAGGCATATGGTATGATATTTATCAAGGACGTCTCTGATGTATATGAAATAGGAATAAAACAAAGAGGAGAAGCTGTCCTAACTAGTAAATAATTATTAAAATGTATTAAATTAAGACTAGCTCGTAAGAACAGGGCGCACAAACATGGCCAAAAGAAAACCAGAAAATATAAAATTCACTATGCTTCTATATTACTGAAACCGGTGATGAAAACTTGTGATGGCATGGATAGTAGGTGCAAATTGGTTCTGTTTGTTGGACGTATACGTCAATAATCTTTTTATTGATACTGTTGTGTGATCATTGGCAGCCGGTATAATCGTTCTATTCTCACAGGCTGTAGATGGTTCTCTATTTATACAATTAGTTCTAATCCAACTTTCTCCAGCTTCTCTTTCTTCCAGTGGCATCAATCTAGATATCTTATGAAGTCTGTATAATACATCAATTATGAGCAGATATGAAAATATGCGAGTTGCTGATATTGTGGCAGAGGCTCTCGTTGATTGGAAAGTTGACACCATTTTTGGGTTACCCGGTGATGGGATAAATGGATTTATAGAAGCACTAAGAACCCGGCAGGATAAGATAAAATTTGTACTAGTGAGACATGAAGAGTCTGCTGCTTTTATGGCATCTGCTTACGCAAAATATACTGGAAAATTAGGAGTTTGTGTTGTTACCTCTGGCCCTGGAGCTATTCATCTTCTAAATGGATTATATGACGCTAAAATGGATGGTGCACCAGTTGTAGCAATCACTGGAAGAACATATTCTGATCTTATGGGATCAGGATACCAACAAGATGTAGATCAACTACAACTTTTTTCAGATGTTTCTGTTTATAATAATATGATAAATGAGCCAGAACAAGCAGAGATGGTTGTAGATATTGCATGCAGAACTGCTTTATCTCAAAGAGGAGTAAGTCATTTCACAATTCCAATAGATGTTCAAGAAAAATTACTAAAGGGCAAATACTCAAAGCACAAAGTACCTGGACATACATCTGATAAGTCGATTAATTTTCAAATAATGCCCTCAGATAAAAAAACACTAGAGAATGCTGCTGAGATTTTAAATTCAGGTAAGAAAGTTGTAATTCTTGTCGGGCAAGGTGCTTTAAATGCTGGAAATGAGGTAATTGCTGTTGCTCAAAAACTAAATGCTCCAATTGTAAAAGCGCTTTTGGGAAAGGCCGTGGTTGCGGATGATACTCCATATAATATTGGCGTATTAGGAATACTAGGGACAGAACCCGCTAGTGACGCCATGGATGAAGCAGATACGTTACTGATGGTAGGAACATCATTTCCGTATATAGAATACCTTCCTAAGCCAGGTCAGGCAAGAGGAATTCAAATTGATATCAAACCTGAAAGGATAGGGTTAAGATACCCGGTTGAAGTTGGTCTGTTAGGGGATTCTAAAGTTATTCTTTCTGCATTAATTCCTTTACTCGAAAATAATAATAAAGAACAAAATGATGGTTCATTTCTAAGAGAAAAACAGCGAGCAATGCAACAATGGGTTAATAAATTGCAGCAGTTTAAAAGCTTCAACAATAATAATAGTAGTAGTAATAGCAAAGTTAGTGGTAGTAGTGATCAAAATGGTGGTAGTAGTATTAAAGGTATCAAACCTCAAGTTATCGCAGCTGCACTTTCTGAAGAATTAGAAGATAATGCCATTATTTCAGTAGACAGCGGGACTAGTACTTTTTGGGCTGCACGTCATATAAACGTCAGAAATGGAATGAAATTTTCGGTCTCTGGAACCCTCGCATCTATGGCCTGTGGTTTACCCTATGCAATTGCTGCTCAAATAGCATATCCTGAAAGACAATGTATAGCTTTTGTAGGAGATGGCGGGTTTATGATGCTTATGGCAGAATTCTCTACAGCTGTACAGTACAATCTTCCTATTAAAGTCATTATTCTTAAAAATAATACTCTTGGGATGATAAGGTGGGAGCAAATGGGTTTTCTTGGTAACCCGGAATACGGAGTTGAATTTACATCTATAGATTTTGCAGGATTTGCTAAAAATTGTGAAGGAAAAGGTTATACAATAAAGAAATTAGAGGAGGTAAAGCCAGTTATGCGAGCAGCAATGAGTAAAGATAAAGAAACAAAACCGGTAATTATTGAAGCGTACGTTGATCCATTTGAGCCGATAGTTCCACCAAAGGCAAAGCCTGAATTTATTCAAAAGATATCAGAGTCATTTGCAAAAGGACAACCATATTCCCGAAGAATAGGATTAACGTTATACAGAAATAAATTTGAAACAATATGAGTATACGCCACCAGCTCTTCTATGAGGCACAGCTATAGAAGAAGTCCTCAGGCCAAATGCTTATCTATTTTTGTGATACGTTTTTAATGCTGTAATAGAATGTACTTCTCATCATGAACCAACGTTTTATGTTCTGAGAGATCTATTTCGTTAGCAAATACTTTGCCGCATTCTCCACAAGCACAATAATCAGGTTTGTTGATATCCATTATTTTTACCTATGACATAACCATATGCATTATTGGATATACATCTTTAGTATAACACAATGACCTGCCTATTCGACCATGAATCTATTTTATTGCAACAACAAGTTTGCTAGATAAGAATGTGTTGTAGATTAGACTAAATTTATATCTTCTTACATTTTTATCTTTAACTGCTGTTCACAAATCATTGCAAGATTATTTACTTTGTAAATTCCTAGTAGTAGCGGCCGTAGAATTTCCAGCTGATGCTAACTTATTATGTGTTCTGCATTTGACATACAGGGGTTCTGGAAATGCAACATCGGATGTAGATTCAGGACATCCAAAGCTGCCAGCAGTTCTTTTTCTTATCATCACGTCGTCCGATATTTTGACTGTAGAATTGTTTGTAGTAGTAAGCTTCTGGTCCTATACTGCAAGTGAATATTAATTTACAGGTGTATTGTTGATATTTTCAAATAGACTATATTCATATGTTGTTTGTATTGTTGAATAGAACGCGTATAATGTCCTGGATCTCTAAATGCTGGTTCTAGCTGCAATATTTTCTTTTTAGGGCTAATAGTTTAAAAATATTACGACTATGCCTTGCACTATACTAACATCTTCTTCAGCAAGGTGATGATTTATCAAAATTTAGCGGGTCTGATATAATATCAACTGACTTGAGCAGCATTTAAACTACATGCAAATAATTGCTAATGTTTGCATTGTATTCGATACCTTTATCACATTATTATGCGCGAATAATGGTACAAGGTGAGACCATTAATAAATGAGTAATAATATTGGTGGTAGTAATAATGATAAGAATAACAATAGTCAACAAATTTATAATAATTATTGGATTTGGTTGCTCGCGTATATTGGTATTGGATTAATTATTTCTTTTATATTACCATTTCCTATATCATTTTGTATCGCATTAGTTGTATTCTTCTTACTCAACGCAGCTAGAACATATATCGCGTTAAAAAGACAAGGAGTAAAAGGTGGAATCAAAGAATTATACAAATCTATGTCTTCGTCATTTGGAGGTGCCAGCAGTAATAATAATAGTCCAGTTGGGGCAGGAGGCTTTGGATATTCTCCAGTCAAATATTATTGTATGAGCTGTGGATATGAGCACAGAAAATATGTATGTCCTAAATGTGGCTCAAAAGCTGTAAGAGCAGGATAATAATATACCAAACAACAATAAAGAGAAGTAAAGGAGGTGATTCGTTCAGCAGGAAGTCAAGATACCACAAGAGCTTATTGTAAACCCGCTCCTTCTCTTCTCTGAGTGATCCACACACAAGCAAAACGCAGTGTTGTTACGTAATATTCTAGTTTTTCTTTCAGTACATGAATAACCGTCTAATAATAAAGGATTGTTCCTAATAGATGTGTGCTCGCATCCTCTAATCACAAAATCTAGTCGAGGTGCGTGGTTTTATAATATGAAAAATGGTACATTCTATATTGCAGTTAGTCTTATCATCTACCTTTCGATCTGGTGTTCTTTTGCTAGTAATAGCATATAGGTAGGTATATCTAGAATAGAAACTAAAGTTCAACTAAATATGCACCAGTAACAAAGCAGCCTTAACTTAAAGAAAAAGACCTACTGAAACCAAAATAATAACTCGTCAAATAGGAGCAAGAAAGTTAGAGTCAAACGTTCTATGGACAGGGAAACGATAGAACAGTAATATGCGCTCTATCCACACCGTCGTATTCACTGATGTTCTTATATCTTACAGACCGGTTTTTCTGTTCTCCTCTTTTGATTATTAGATATCAATACGTAGAGAAATTGTGCTGATCGAATCTAGGTACAATACCCACTAATTTCTTTGGATTATTTGGATTAAACCAAATCTCTTCCCTTTAACCTTTATACAACCTCTATTTGTAACGATTTTTGGACTCATAGGAAATTTATAACTATAGTATGGTTTACTCTCGATCGCAAGCGAATTAACCTCTACAGCCTCACAGTTAAGTCCAAGTTCATTTTTTGCTTGTTGTGCTAGTCTTTCATTCAAATTTATTCTTCTAATAGTAATTTCAGGCAGCTCCTCAGAGCTTTTGGCAAGGTCACTGGCTTTAGTAGCTTCCATATCAGCTTTAATTGCTTGCTTAGTTTGTTCGAAAGTTTTGTTCGCTTCTTCACCAACCATGGTTGCTAAATCGTTTAATAATGGCTTTGATTTCGTACTTATATCTTTTCCAACATCTTTAGCTTTTTTAGTTCCAGTTGAAGCCATCTTTTTTACAGATGGTTCCAATTCTCTTGCTTTTTGTTTTCCTATATCTTTTGCTTTCCTTCCCATCGAGGTTGTTAATGGTTTTAAGAGTCGCACTAATTGTTTTCCTATATTTACTCCGGAATTTTGACTTGCCTTGGTATCATCCATTTTATAACTAATACCATAACTATAGTATATATATTTGCTATAATATTCTGTGGCTCCGTTAACAAAATTGATGAATCTGGCTCTCTTCTTTCATATGTCAACCAGAAAACTAAGTTAAAAAATGGTGATTCAAATTAATGCCCCAATCTCAATTATTTATAGCTTGATAGTAGTTGCTATCAAATAGGAATTGAATGCAAGTATTATTGCAACAAAAACCAGTGAAATAATTGTCGTGATATTTCTATTTACAAATTCACCCATCAGTCCTTTGTTTCTTGTCAGTATTACTAGAGGAATCATGGGCAACGGTATCATTAAGCTAAGTACCACCTGACTATAGACTAGTATGTTAAGAGGATCGAATCCTAGTAGTATTGCTATTGTAGTAGGTATTACATTGATAAACCGTGTTATAATACGTCTTAGCCAGATACTAGTTTTCATACCTAACAGGCCCTCGAATACTGCTTGACCTGCCAAAGTACCTACAACTGAAGAAGAAATGCCAGACGAAAGCAAAGTAATAACAAAAATTGTTCCTGCACCTACTCCGAACACCGGAATTAATGTTTTGTAAGCCTCAGATATTGAAGATATATTAGAGTAATGAGCATTGAATGCAGCTGCGGCCATAATCATTATAGCTGCATTGACCATTCCAGCGATAATGAGTACAACAACATTTTCTGTAAGATGTAGCTTTCTTAATATTCTCTTCTCTTCAATACTCTTCTCCTTTATTTTATTCTTTGTAAGCCAAGAATGTACAAAAAGAGCATGAGGCATTACTGTAGCTCCAATAATTCCCACAGATATTAGTACAGCGTTAGAATTTGCAAGTATTGGAACAAATGAATGGTATATGATGGCTGATGGATCTGGCTTTGTTATGAATACTTCATACAAATATCCAAAGCTGATTATTGACACAAGTAGAATAAACATTTGCTCAAGGATACGGAATCTTCGTGCTGTAATAGCAAGTATTAAGATTACATCCACTGCTCCAAAGAGCGATGCATAAATCATTGGAATTCCAAATAGAAGGTTTAGTGCAATAACAGTTCCAAGGTATTCAGCTAGGTCAGTAGCTGCAGCTGCTACTTCTGCACCTAACCAATACGGCATGATAAATATTTTCTTTTTTAGCTTTTCACGTATAATTTCTGGTAATGATTTTCCTGTTGCTATTCCAAGCTTGCCAGATAAATATTGAAGCATCATGGCCATTGCACTTGAAAGCCATACTACCCATAGAAGGCTATAATTAAGAGATGCTCCTCCCTGAATATCAGTACCATAATTCCCAGGGTCCATATATGCAACGCTCACAATGAGTGCTGGTCCCATGTAAAGAAATAGTCTAAGAAAAGATTCTTTCTTAGCTAAAAGATATTTCGGTGGAAACATTATTGGTTTTTATAAAAAAATAAGATAACACGTTATATAAAAGTTAGCCTATGGAAACACAGTTGCATATATAACCATATTTGTATGCAAGAATGCGAGCATAGAAAACTAAATGTGCTAGTATATATTGAAGATAATTGTTAATTGGAAAGATCAAGGTCCAGACCTAATAAAGATAAAAACTACAGTAATGATAATGACAGTGATAATGACCGTCTTAAATTAATCAGTGATGCGCACAAAATAGAACAAAGAGCAATAGTAAAAGAAAAGCAAAAAACAGATAGAATGGAGGATTATTTGGAGGTAATTTACGAGCTAACAAAGCAAAAAGGTTATGCAACACAAGCAGATATTTCTGAATTATTGAATGTAAGTTCCCCGAGTGTAACCAAAATGCTTCAAAGGTTAGATGAGAATAGATATTTAAAATACGAAAAATATAGAGGCATCAATCTAACACAAGAAGGAACAGATGTAGCAGAAAACATTCATGAAAGACATACAATATTATCAGAATTCTTTAAAATGATTGGAGTAGATGAAAATACTGCAAATATTGATGCTGAAGGTATTGAACATCATATTCATTCACAGACGTTGAAGAAATTAAGAGAATTTATAGTAAACCATAAAAAACTACATTGAGAACATGGTTAGAGTATATATATACAGTTACAGACGCTAAAGTTTAGAATGTTTCAAGAAATTTGGCAAGAGACAAGAAAATGCAGCATTGCCTTGCCGAATAGACACAAAATCTGACTCCTTATTTTGATCTTATTCTTAGATTCAATAGAAGTTGCAACAAAAAGATCCATCCTTGAAACAGTAAATAGTGTTAGTCCGTTACTAACGTATGTGATGAGCTGGTTTTCGACTTAGAGTCTATCCGAAAAGTACTTGATATTTGTTGAGTTTTAGGCATACTATGTTTGGATTCCAGTCAATATATCATTATGAGCACAAATTGAGGGTTCTTAACAGATTTTTATTATGAAGTAAATTTTAAGGATAATATTATGAATGCCTTTTTTGAAAGATTTCAGTCCAGGTCCAGTAAATCATCACTATGGAGGATTAGTGTTTATCTATTTTAGTATTGAACTGTAGTATGCTGCTATAGGTGCCAACTACAGCCAACTGCTTGGTGGTATTGAGAATGCATTGTCATCATCATCATTAGATCTCTTGCGGAATTAGGTATTCTAAAAATTTTTGGATAATCTGACCATTTTCATATCAAAATGTGAGAAATCACTTGGAATTGCAAGGTTTCTTCCTTGGATTGCCCTTTTGAGCGGCGTTATAATCATTGGAGGAGGAGTCACAAAAATGTTTGGAAGAACAATTCATATAAACATGCCCTCTCCTAGAGGACTTCTTTATACTGCCAAGAGTGGCAATAAACATCATAAGTCACCCATTCAGGAATTGCAGCTTGCACTTAATTTTTTCCACAGTTCCTCTGGTTATTGCGTGAATTTTGTTAGAGTGCAGATGAGCTAGAATTATCCTTTGTAATCGAAGATCCACACTGTGGGAAAAAACTAGCTATAGCATAGGAAGATAATTCACTACCACAGTTACTGCAGAAAATCATATCAAAAATACTTTTTAGCCGTAGCAAAATCCAGGTCTAGGTCATTGTCGAAACATGAAGAAGACGAAGTAAACAGGATTTTATCGTTATGAAACGCGAAAGTTGTAGCCAGTGTCAATGCAGAGCTGTATCTATTGCTAAAGAGGACCAACGGACTGCGGTGTTGTTACGAGGGATAGACAGGAGGCTAATTGATACTTCTGACAGCAGCAATAATAATAGTACTGAAGATAATGAGAGTCTTTACAGATTAGTAGTAGCAACAACTAGAAGATCTAACTATGACTTGAGCACGAGGGCGATCTGAATTTTGCGGCACCCAAGTAACAGTGAGTTTTTGCGGTTTGCAAAACATTTGGAAGAAATAACTGAACAAGATATAAAAGCAGCGCTTGAGAGGGAAGATAATTCATCTGAAGAATTTCTTATATTTGCAAAGATGCTTTGCGCGAAGAGGGGTATGACTCATACCGAATGGGAAGTGCTATTTCGTGAGCAGACAAAACCTTATCTCACCATCCTTACATACAGGTCTTGATTTAAAAATGAGATATCAAGGTTTCAAATAATAACCAAAGTACCATATCCAAATAAAAGCGATAGATGGACTAATGCAAAAAGAAAAGTAGATGAGGAATGGTACTATTGGCAGACAGCACTAAAGCTGA
>JAFAQB010000182.1 GCA_019246625.1 Nitrososphaeraceae archaeon | reverse complement strand
AAGCACCTATACAGATCATATTCCATCTATAAAGAATTAACACTTTTTTGCATCCTTGTAATCTCGTCTTACTATGTAAAACCCTTTCCAATGCATATTTTGTACTTGTAGTTTATTTGGTGTTATGGCCCTATAAGTTCGCATAATATTGAAAAGCATCATAAGCCAAAATTCTCGTATACATAACATATGACATCAGGTAGTAACGTTGCTGGAAAATCGGAAGATAAACAAAAACCCATCAATGCTCTCATCAACAATATCTGAGAGAGCATGTTAATCCTTGACTATCTCAAAGGCTAGCCTCTTAACCTATCTTGACTGAATTCAGGACTACCATATTCTGTCACTTTGGGTTTTCTACCATGCACCTGCTTGTGAATCTCTAAACGCTTTTTCTCTTCAAATTTTAAACCACACGTCTTGCATTTGAAGACCAACAACAATTGGTAAAACATAGTTATAGAAAAAGAGTTTGCTGTAGGTTTATTATCAAAATTAAGATAATAGATAGACAAGTAACTCTTCATTGATTTCAAAAACAACAATATCTGACTTGGTAATTCTGAATTTTTTATTGGATATAGGTGTTTAACCTATTGGCGCATTTAGAGTCTTATTGTAATGGCCATCACTGTTGCCTTGTAACTATTATCGTCGTTAGCTATCAATTCAGCACACCACCCTGTCCCGAGTCCCCAAAGTTTGAATAAGGGTCTATCAAACGTCCGTTACGAAATATTTGTCCAATCAAAGCATCTGCAGCCTCTTGATTAGGATATTCCTGTCGTTCTACTCTGACTTTTTGTTTGTTCTTCTCAATTTGGATTCTTACAGGCTGATGCTATAGGTGGTATAATAATTGCAGGATACATATTCTCAGTCGCATATGTTTCAATTAGGCGTACGTCTCTAATTTTAGTTGATTCATGGCAAGATCCACACGTAACAGATCTTATCAGACAAACTATAGAACAGAAGTTTGGTAGTGGCAGCTACGGACCGATTAAGGTTAGGTCAGTGCTATTAAGGCCAAAAGGAATGGGAGCTGTAGGAGCCATTATCCACATAGAAGTAGATGGCAGCAAACCATTAACAGACGTAGAGCTGCTATCACTAGAGATAGAGATGGAGGTCCGTTCTAAAATTTCAAGCATCGAGAGAATTTCAGTCGTTCCTCATTCTTTCAGGCCATTATCAGCTAAAGATGCGACTTCATCTTCATCAAGAAGATTGGGTAAAATATTTACCAATAACAAGAAAAGTAAATTGCCTTCTCTGTAGCAGCCTAACGGAAAACTTACCTACCTATACAAATCAGATTTTTTTCATAAGGATTGTAGTTCTTTGGATTTAGCTGGAGCATAAAGGTTCAAAAGTTAGTATCATACCTTTGACCTTTTCTTAATAACACCAAAGAGTAATGTATAACCACATTTTAGACATTCTTGGGAACTGTTATGACAACCGTAAATGTTGTCAATAACTCTTCTATCAATAAGTTCATTACCATATTCTAGACAAAAGTACTTGTAGACTCTGACCAAACATAGTACCTAATAAATGCCATAAATATTGAACTACAATACAATATCACTAATACAATATGGAAAAAGAAATACTTGTATACAATAATTCGATACGTAGATGGAATTGAACAAACAATAGTACTTGACTTTGGAAAAAAGTAGATCAGGTTCAATCATTAATCGATCAAAAAATGTCATATATCAGGTAAGCGTAACACATCGTATTTTTCGAAGATACATAGCCACGATTTAGCGATAAGGCCTCGCTGGATGCATGGAAGATTTTAGAGAAATTGTGCAAGGTGTAGTTGCTCCTCCTAAATGGACAATGGCCATAGTCTCATTTATTAGGTACTATACGGTAACAAGCCTACTTTGGGCAATCAACATACTAATCAGCAGCTGCTAAAGTATTATTGCTCAAAGTGTGACACGCTTTTAAAGACAACAACAGATGGCTTTGACATTGATTCGAGATTCTCTAATTTAAAAGAAGAATGTCCATATTGTGGTTCTTTAATTTCAAAGACACTAAGGAAGGAGGAAGTTTATGGTACTGCAACTACTCATAGCATGGATTTATCATCCTCTTCTTCACTATGCCTACTACCATCACCACAAATACAAACTGCTTATGAACAGTTTAGCAATCGACTTACTTTTGGAATTGAAAAGGTAGACTCTATATTGCAACTTACAAGTGGCGAAACCGTATGTATTGTATCTACAGATAATAATAATTATAATAAATATGCCAACAATATACTTCTCAGCAGACTATGTGTCCGTGCCATAATGTCAAATAGACAAGGTGGCTTTAATTCTCATAAAGTAATATTCGTCGATGGTGCTGGAAACACTTCAGATATTTATCAATGTGTAAATTTTGCAAGACAGTATGGATTGAATATTAAAAAGACTTTGCAGAGCATAGTTGTAAGTAGGTCATTTACAATCTATCAACTAGTAAATATAATTATCAATGAACTACCGAAAGTACTTCAACTTTCTGGTGCTAAAGTAATAGTCATTGGCAATTTATTGTCTTTGTTTGTAAATGATCCGCAAGTTCAAATTAAGGGAGCAATATCTTTGATAAGACAAATAGTAAACGCATTAAAAATGTGTATAAATAATAACAATACTCTCTGTGTGATATCTTTTTGTTGTTCTAATAACACAAAGATGTATGCTAGGATTATTCTTGAGAGAATTTACAAGTGTATAGAAATAACTACCTCTGGTAGTCCTATCAAAGCCAAATAATCCTAGGACAGTTTCTGCAGCATCAAGTATCATCTCTTTGTATTTTCCTTTGTCATACTGGGACAGAAAGTCTGCTTGTGTATTCTCTACAGCTATAGGTACCACTCTGCAAAGAGGGTTGTTACGCTGCGAGTCTGTATAGATATACTGAAGGTGTCGCCTTTCATTGGATACTTGCCTGTGTCATTGCTTAGTTGAATGGCAGCTGAGACGTGAGGAAATAAACTCTTGTACTTTACTATATCTTGCCTGAGTAGTTTAGATATTACAAGGTCTTCAGTTGCAAGACCTTCTCCAGTCATAATTTTGTCTATTGTCTGAATGACAAGTAAAAGAGCATCTTCATATCCCTTCTTTACTACTTCATCAGATGAATCTTTGCAGTCAAATAGTGTGTATAGTAGCTGTGTTTGAAATTGCTTTATAAAATTAGGAGTATCATGT
>JAFAQB010000040.1 GCA_019246625.1 Nitrososphaeraceae archaeon | reverse complement strand
GTATAATTTGAGTTAAATATCCCACCAACTTTATCGTTTACCCAAATATTAGAAGGCAAAAAAGGATTGACTACAGCAATTATAGCAGCAAGTACACTTTCTATTCTCCAAGCTGTAGAATTTCCTATCTTTACTTTGAGAGTGGACGGCTACTTTGATAATAGCATTCCGATCAGAAGAAGACGATGATACAAGCTGTTTTACTACTTTACTGCCTAGTGGCCAGTTGCACCTATTACTAGAATTGTTGTTCTAGTAATAGGCCTGTCATTTATTATGTACCTCCACAGATCCCAGGAACTCTGACTTTTTTGAATAGATGAGGAGACAATAGAACGTCGGATGGTAACTTCTCTAGACTAGATTGGAACTCTGGATTGTTAAACGCTTTCTTGAAATGTTCGGTGGACTCCCAAACAGCATAATTGAGAAATACAGAACTGCCTCCAATCCCACGATGAAGCTGTGCTGAAATACATCCTGGTTGCTGTTTCATGATCTCAGCGCTGGCAGTCCATGCTCTTAGGAATTCATCTACATCTTCAGCTTTCACATTGAATGTATTTATCAGGATAACCGGAGCATCATTCTCTTCCATTTGTGTTGAAAGCTTGACTCTTTCATCCATTTCAATGAATTTTGCCAACCTTCTTCTTCTTTCACTATGTGGAGACATTGTTTGTTCTGGTTTATTTTTGATATTTCTCATATACAGCAGTTATATGAATTGTAATATTTATCCTCAGAGGTAGCCACGATCCAAATATCGGACATCCATATTAGAATCGTAGTGTAATAATATGGGATGCAGGCATGAGATAAAGAGAAGTTCCCGGACCAAAACCAGCATCATGATTATTAGCTGATATTATGTACAGTTGATGTTTTCTCGACCTCTTAGTTTTATTCCTCCTCCTTCGTCCTCAAATGTTCTTTGACTTTATTTGTACATTTCTTCATTTCGATAACTCTATCCTCAGCATCCTATATCTTTCCAAAGTTCTTCTTATCAATCGATTTATTGGCTCTACCACCACGTGCTTATAATAAAGTATTTTTACTATTATTGAATGAGAAGCCACAGGGTGCATATTCCTATGCATGATTTTAATGAGGCATCCTCCAACAAATTTCTCAGCTAAATTTTTAGATAAATCATCTTTGTTACCAAAGTCTTGGAACATATAATCCCTCAAAAGTTTAGAGGCATAACGAGTAGTGAGAGTACTTTTTCTAAAGAACCAATTTCTAATGCATCAATTTGTTCAACCATTTTTACCAACATATTTCAATCAATATCGGGAATTTCTTCGTTTTTAAATAGCTTATCAAATCGTTGTTTGTATCTAAGACAAATTTCCTGAAATATTCTATACTTGCTAACTCGATATTATTTGTAACTAGCTAAATGAAAAGCTACAAAAAATCTACATCTGTTCACTTTAAATATACTATTGGCTAAGAATATTTTGTATTATCAGTTATCAAGGTCATAAACAAAGACTCCTGCAAAACGTTCTCCTTTTGATTTCACAACATTCGGAGTGAACAAATAACAATTAATCATGAGGATTTCAGAAAGTGGTATAAAAAGAGTCCTAAACTATTGCGAAATGAAAGTCTAGCTAACAAAGCAATTGTATACAACGTCGAAAGCAATTCTCTGGCAGATATATACAAATTCGTGAAAGATCCGCGTCAAAGTGGATTGTACACCTGATGAACATAATTGGATTCGATTACATTACAGACGTTACAGACACTATAGGACGAGACAAATATATTAGAATAAAAATGAAAGATCTTGCTCTTCTGTATTATATTTTTCCTCGTCTTCTCTTCTATGCCAGATTTGGTATGGCCATTTTCATAACCCTTTGTCTTAGTATTATTGCCAATACTATTGAAACAATTGAAAATAACACAGCAGATACGAATATCAAGTTAAATGACGCAGCTGATGGAAAATATTGTGCTATACCATGAATGTTCAGTAATGATTGATGTGTTTGCATATACATTCCTGCCAAAGCTGGACCTACAGCACTGCCTATTATCCTCATAAGAAGAGTCATTCCTAGCGAAATGCCGCTATATTCTCTTGGTGTAGATAAAATGATTACGTTCATAGCTCCAACACTTGTCAAAGATAATCCAGTCGATAATATTGCAAGGTTTGTTGAAACCAGTAACTCTGTTGAATGGAATAGGAGTAAACCAATGAAAGCTGCGGCAGTTATGATAGCACCAAACATGATTGGTTTTAGCGAGCCTAATTTTGAAACTATAAACCCCGAAGTTGGACCAAATATTAAAAGTACTATAGCAAACGGCAGCTGTACTTTTCCAGTACTGATGGCATCTTCGCCAAATCCAATTGGCCCGGGATTTCTTACTAAAATGGGTATTGTCTGAAAAACCATGAACATGGCCAATCCAACTAGCATTATTATCAAGTTTGCAGGGAGTATTGACTTGTTCAGCATTAGCTTAAAGTCTACTAGCGGGTTTTTAGCTCGTTTTTCAATTACTACAAACAATATGAATGAAACGATTCCGAACAATAGAAAAGGCACTAGAACTTGACTTGACGAATTAGTATTGCTGTCAGATGTTTCAATGAATGTTAATACTAATAGAAATGAAGTAACCATAGTTGCTAGTGTTATTGCACCTTTTATGTCAATTTGATTTGCTGATTTTTTATCGATAATATTCTCATTGTTCTTCCTTTTTGTTTCTATAATATTCTTATCTTCTACAATTTGTGATTGTTTTTGACCCTGCTGTTGCTGCTGCTGATCTCCATCATCATCATCTACGTTAATAAGTCGTCTTATTATTAGAAGAAGAGCAATTG
>JAFAQB010000212.1 GCA_019246625.1 Nitrososphaeraceae archaeon | reverse complement strand
TTTTTTGAATCTGGTAAGCCATTTGTAAGCCCAAGCCTTTGATCTATGCAGCTCTTCTTTACATACGGTAGCAACTTCTTTGCCATCTGACATTACACGTCTAACTAGTAGAATTCTCTCCTTCACATCACCATCTGATTGTCTTCTTCTGTAAGCAGCATCAGGAAGAGAGGTAAAAGGAGTTCTCAAGAGGAATAATTATATTACAACAAAGCTAAAAGTGTCATGAATAAAATCCTTATACCATTCTACGTATTTTTGTTAACAAGCATAGTGGATATTAACATAAAGGATCTATACAAATATTTGAATCCAGAAATGGTTCTACACCTTGAGGCACAAAGGGCAACTGCTACTTCTTGACCAATCAAAATCATGTGTATGTACTTTTAGCTACATCATCATACTCTTTATCATTGTCAATCTATCTATCTTTCGGTTCAATTCCCTTCTTCCAAAGGCAGTTGAATAAACTAATGAAAAAGTCTGAATTATGGGCTTTATAGTTATTAACATGGTCTTGAATTGAAGAGGAGTTAATTTCTTAAGAGTACGGTTATATTTAAGGAACTATGATGCTGATATCCTATACTGCTAATTAAATGAAGATTTAAGGATTAAAATGGGTATTATGAAAGACTACGTCATCATGTGCGATTTACAATAGCATGAATAAACACTATGTGACTACTATTAATCGAGGTAGGTACAGCATTTGATAGGGTGTGATTTACACTGCAATACACTAATTATGACTTTCATTATGATTTAAGTTCAGACTGATTGTTGTTTTGCCTGTTATTATACTAGCGATAATTGCGAGTTCTTTATGCATATTTCTGCAGACAACGATCTTATTATTATTTGTTGTTGTAGATCAGATTAGTCTGTAATGCTTGTCAGCAGTCTATAAATGCTCGACAATTTCGTCGCCTACTATTAAATCATAGGTGACTTCCGTATTAAATTTGGGTCCGCAACTCGAAAATAGATCTTATGATATCCAGCTGTTCGATTTGTATGGTGGTAGCTTGAAACGGTTAAGATATAAAGTAGCAAAACACGATATATTATTAATATAATGACCTTAAGATATAACAAGCCAACGCCTGACGAAACTGCCGAAATGTGTAAATGGTTGCTTGAGATACCAAAGCCAAATAATCCGCTCATTACTACAAATTAAGCTTACGGTAAAAGATTTCAAAATCAAGTATCAATTCGTAGTGAGGTTGCTTTGATGGATATTTCTTTATAACACTCTATTCACGAGACAAAGACTAAATTTGATAGACAATTCAATGGTATTTCCAATAGATTCTGAGCCATATGGTTTGTCCTATAAAGAATGGACAGGAAAATGGTGGCAGTGGGCTTTATGTACACCAGCGTGTAGGAACCCTCTTACAGACAGTACTGGTGAACATTGTACGGAAGGACAAAATGGCCCCGTTTGGTTCTTAGCCGGGACAACTGGTAAAACGCATTCATCAGAACGCAATTGTATCATTGCGAGTAGGAAAAGTATTTTATTTCCTATAATTGTATCACAATTCTCGTTTTCTGAAATGCCACTTATCAAGACAGATGAAGAATTAATTTCTTACACTGCAAGAGACATTAATCAATGCAGTCTTATTGAGGCATTTGTAGACGGATTAGAGCTAAAAGATTTACGTAAATATCGTGTTCAGTTTGGACCTTTTGAGTTATCTTTACCTGCTGGCAATATATGGCATGTAAAGCCAGGAGTTACAAAGGCTGTATCAGATGGTTTTTGGGTTTTTTTAAAGCCCCTAAACTGCGGAAATCATACAATAAACTTTCGTGGTATTGAACCAAACTTTCAGACAAAAGTAACGTACCGTCTAACTATAAAATCTAAATCGTGATTCTGATTTGTAACAATTACCAAGTCATCTAGATTATTCTAGGTTACTTCATCTGTATTAGTATTTTTTCCAATATTGGATAAAACTAGTTGCCAATCTAATTGAGCTTTAGCAGTTACCTGTTACCTAAAAAGGGACCACGGCGCATTAGAGGCATATATAATAGTAATGTCTACTAGATCTGAAAAAAGAAATTAGAACTGTTGAAGGCAGTCCTTGCAGGCAAACTTGCTTTTGCAGTATACATCAGACATTGGAAGATTCTCACAATTGAGTACGAAAGAATTATTTTTTATCTGAAAATCATTCTTAATATCTAGATTTGATTATTACAACTAAACAGATAAGACTTTGATAATTTTGATTATATTCTATGTTCGATGATATAAATCCCATGGTCTTTAATCCAGATTCGAGACCTTATGGAAAAGGATATGGCGAATGGGCTGAAGAATGGATTAAATGGGTACTATCGATCCCAAAGCCAATAAATCCTATTATAGATACTACCGGAAAAAACTGTGCAGAAAAACAGACTTCACCGGTATGGTTCTTGGTAGGTACCTTTGGAAACTCTGTAAAACGACGATGCCAAATTAATCACGAGATGGCAATTTTTTTCCCCATCATTGAAAAAGAATGTTCGTTCGCAGAAGAAGGAGATCAACTTAAAACAGAAGAAGACTTGTGCAATAGAGCTAGGAATCTTATGGATGTTATTATTGATATGAGGGTTATGATTGACGGAATTAGTTTGAAGTCTTTGAATAGATACCGGGCAAGATCTCGAGTATTTGATTTGGTATTTCCTCCAAACAATGTATATGGAGTCAGCTCTGGCACCACCCGATCAATAACTGATGGTTATTGGCTCTTAATCAAACCAATGATGATAGGAAATCATATAATCCATATAAATGCGAGCTCTGCTATACCTGAAGGTCCTGCTGAAACAATTGCAAGACGGTACGTTGAATTTAGCAGAAATATATTCAGAACTGAAGTGCTCTATGAATTGAATATTGTAGATTCATGACGAATAAGTCGGATGTGTATATATATCTATACGAGTAAGGTAAATCTATGAAATTAGCATCATTACTCAATCAATATTCCGAAGGCGAGTGATGTAAAAGTTCGAATCAGTATTAATTTTAATGAAGGTGACGAACGTAGATGAAATATTAATATCACCAAAGTCATAGAATAGTTTAGATGAATTTATCTAATGGTATTTGTCATTATAGAGATGCAATAATGTGACTAACATCGATGATGTACAAATTAGATGAAAACCCTTTTGGTAAGTCATGGGAAGAGTGGACAACCAAATGGTGGCAATGGTTTCTTTCTATTCCTATAGAAGATCATCCAGCATATGATAAAACAGGCCAAAAAGCTGGTGTCAATCAGATTGATCCAAACGTGTGGTTCCTGGCTGGTACTACAGGAGGAAGGGCTGAACGCACTATAACTATTCCTGCAGGTAAGGCAATATTGTTCCCAGTTATAAATGTCACAACATCTTATTCAGAAAATCCAAGTTTGAAGACTCAAGAAGAAATGACATCATTTGTCAATGCTCACATGGCAAATATTGCAAAAAAAGAGGCAAGTATTGATGGCGAAGACTTGATCATATCAGAGAGCTATCGTATACGATCTCCTTCTTTCGAATTTTCCTTTCCACCAAATAATATTTATGGAGCCAATGAGGGTCTTACCAGAGGTGTAGGAGATGGTTATTGGATTTTTTTAAAACCGTTACCAACAGGAATACACAATATTAGAACTTCGGGAGCGTGTATGTCTGGAAGAATTAAGATAGATACAAATATTAAGTTAATTGTAAAAGAATAGGCTCTGTTAACAGCTATGTACACTACTCTATTTCATTTGAAGGATAAAAAATTTAATAATGATTTAACCTATGATGATTTAACCTCGAAAATTTACAAGCCTGAGGAGGTAATCGTGTTGTATCACTTTCGTCAGTTGAATCATTGTGTTTGTCGTATTAGTTTGTTAATGAGCTTAGAAATCTTTCTTCTGCAATAAGCATATTTCTTTCTGATGATATGTGTGGCTACAAAGTATAGTCTTATCGTCTATCTGGGTTCAGGTGATCTAATCCAAAAAGCACTATTATGTTCTGCAACTAGTCTGTTTCATCAATGGTAAATGCAGAAAGTTTGCTTCTATTATATGGTACTCTAGTTTTTATATAGTCGAGTCCGTTTTCATATAGAAACATACTTCTTTCTATAAATATGTTTAATCCTCTGGTACTATCTTCTATACGAAAGACGAGAGAAGTATAAAAATATAAACCATGAGTAATATCTTTCGGCTTAGTTTTGTTTCTCTGAGCGCAAGTATGAGGAGAAAATATTATCTCAAAAGCTAGTGTTTTTGATAACAGTTAGGTTACGCAACTGTTAAGAGCCAGAGCAGCTATAGAGATCTTTAATATAAAGTAGTATATATCACTTACACAGGTCATATAACATGTACGGGAAGATGTGACCCAAGTTATGATGTGTATAGTTAGCGCATTAAGCAGTGGGAAGCTAGCATTTATTCTAATGTTGGTTATTGTAATTTTAACCATAATAGATTCTCAATTCGTCAATGTTTTCTATGGTACTGATTTAGGAACTCCTGGCAATCTGCATTTGTTATTGTTTGTATCACTTATTGTTATTGCTTCAATAATTAATACTATGTCATTGGGATTTGTCAAAAGCAATGATAGCCGAGAGACAACTAGTAGAACATTATTGCATAGAATTGCTTATTTTGGTACTGTGGCGCTTCAATCTGCTACAGTGATCATAATGCTTATCATAATCTCGGAGATGCTTGTTTTCCATAATTATGATAAGCTATCTTCATTATTAGTAGTATATTTTAGTCATCTTTGGTCATCTTTTATACTTGGGCTTCTGTCTTTGAGATTCATACAATGGTACAGGATCTCAAAATCATTTTCACTCCTAATTTATGGAGTTGTTTTCGGTGTCATCATATTCATAACCATCATCACACTTCCCTTGCTTACAGAACAGTTCATAAACCAACCCCAGTCAATATACCCCAGACATTATATAGGTCTGATCGCGGCCGTGATTGTTCCATCTCGTGATATTGCATTCATCTATGGTCTGGGAAACTATGTTTTGCCTTTGCTGATAATACTTTCTTGGATTCTAACGGTTTTATTACTTAAAACATATATAGATAAAATCGGGAAGAAAAAGTTCTGGCTAATAGTTAGCATCCCATTAATCTACCAACTTTTCTCATTTGTAGTTAGAGATTCAAATTTAGTAAGCGATCCAGCTTTAGTTGAGATTTTTTACTCGCAGCAATTCCAGTTCCTGTTTGCAATTAGCTATCAAGTATCCGGGTCATTTTTTGCTATTGCATTATTGGGTGTTGCAAGAAAGATGAAACAAAAAGGTATGAAGAATTATTTAATAATTTCTTCCATAGGTATAATCTGCTTATTTAGCTCTGTGCAACCAGGAATGCCATTCTATGCAGCATATCCACCATTTGGGCTTGTTACTCTTTTGTTCTTAGGACTATCTTCATATTTACTTCTCATTGGAATACTCGGATGCGCGGCAAATGTATCCAGAGACAATGAATTACGACGTGAGATCTATAAAGGCTTGGTTGATTCTGATATGTTTAAGAACATGGGAATGGCTGAAATGCAACTAGAAATGGAAAAGAAGGTTCTACCTTTAGTTAGCAATATAGAATTATTAGATGATATGAGAAGTATGGAGCCAAACGAAGAAGATGTAAAAACAATGATAAACGATGTATTGAATGAATTATATTCAAAGAGATCACATATTAAATCTGGCAAATAGTAAATCTGAATTTGGTAAATAATACAATGACTTGAACAAAAAGTTATATTCTCAAGTTCTCTTAATCAATTATTTTGTGCCTCAAGATAATTCGGCTGGCTGACTAGTCTTTTAATATTTCCAATAAATTGAACACATGAAAATTTACTTTCCTTAATGATTGCAGCTAATCTTAATTTAACAGGACTTCAATCTAGTGCCAAAAGGTTATATCAATGTGTGCATCTCTAAGATGTCAACCTAAATGACATATCTTTGCACTCGATTAGAAGTCAGAGGCATAATAATATTCTTGGCCCTTTTAATGACATCGATTCTTATTATTAGTAATCCTTCAAAATTATATGCTAATCCATCTGGTATCGACTTCTATTCTCCCAGCTCTCTTCCACCTGGAGTAAAATCGCTTGAACCTCTGATAGCAGACTGGTGGAATTTTTGGGAAGATCACTCTGCTGCTACTGCTTCAAATTGGCCCGAATGTCTCAAGGGCGATGTAACCATGGGCAACAATCAATCAGTAGTATTTATGGGTGATCCATCTCATGCAGTAGAAACGAACGTAAATTCAAGAAACCAAAAATGTGAAATAACATCTAAACAGTTACTTTACCTGACTGTATATCCCGGTGAATGTTCCACGGGAACAAAACCACATGAGGGCGAATATCCAGATACCAAGAATGCTGCTGATCTTCTCAGTTGCGCACAAGATTCAAACAAAGTCATGAAATTGATGCGGGTCAAGGTCGATGGCAATGATGTTTCGTCTAATATTATCCGTCAAACCACTTCTCAGCCATTCAATTTCATTATACATCCAGATAATTCTGACGACTGGAGAGCACCTATCGTCGGTGGAAACAATTATTCAATGGCTGAAAATTATTATCTCTTCTTTAAACCGTTACCAGTTGGAGAGCATACTATAGAATTGGAAGTGATAAGACAACCACTTCAATCTAACCAGCCGGTTGAACATGATGTTGCAAAGTGGGATATTAAAGTAGTCCCTTAACTGATCCTCTTAACTACAAGTCATTAAAAGAACTTGTCGGTATTTTAGTTACTAACAAATTTAAGAACTTGTTAGGTGATCTTGAATACAATAAAAATTTTGCGTTCAATAAAGTAATATCATATAAACTTGTCCACATCTTTTATGCTTTTTCCTGGCTTCCTTGAATGTTTTACACTCTTCTTAATCTTGATTAGGGTTACTAGAACTTACTAACTGTGGATCTCTTTTGTTTGAAGCTGTGGGTTCCTGCAATGCCAATTTAATTGCAGCTGCAATAGAATTTGATTTAATAAAGGACGATAAGTTTTATGTCATCTCAGCTTTTCATTACTATAGCAAGAGAGAAATAGAGGAATAATAAATTCAGATTCTGATGCTGAAACAAGAGGTTTCCCAATAAAGAACATTCAAATTGATCAATGCAGTTCTATTGCACAATGATTTCTTAATACGACTCTAGCATTATTGTAGTTTCCTTCTTTATAATACCTCTATTCCCTTCAGATATTATAGATTACTCAGTTAGCATTAAACCTTGACTAATATCAGATTCAACAAATCAAATAACCTATAAATTTTCATCGCTGCATAATCTAAAAGCAATATTTGACTCTAGATTAGTATCATACTATTTTCTCCAATCAAAATATTATATGTGGCAGAGTAAAATAGTTCCTTTCGTGCTGCCTCAAAATGAACTTTATAATTTCCTGTTGGCAAAATCGCTAATATCCAGTATCCTTCTGTAATTGCATGATATTCTCCTGCAGGTATTATTCCTTGTTGCATTTTGTTTCGCAGCTCATTCTTTTCTGATACTTTGAATGTAAATATTGGAGATCTTGCCCTAACTGGGGTTAGCTCAATATCATTAATAACTGCTTTTAAATGTGTCACATCCTGAAGATCTTTATCGAGAAGGTAGGACATTTCTTCATCTGTCTCTATTAGTCTGTTCCTTTCTTTCTTATCTGCAGGATATGGCGGTTCATAGTAATATGGATGTCCTATGTAAAACTGTGCTTCAATTACCGGAAAGAATACCGCTACAGAATTTTTTGGGATATTCAATTTGTGTTCAAAATGTCTTCCTGTTTGGCGACGGCCATCTCCTTCCCCCGCATAATCTAAGTTGGCTCTTAAAAAGACAATCGGATCACTTCCGCTGGTATTATCTGGATCTTCTGAACATAGCCAATTCCACCACTCTGCTCCCCACTCTCCGTACGTTCTACCTAGGTACTTTTCGTCTGATTTAAGAATCCTTATCATTTTTGAAAAATGATAAAAAATGTAAGTCGTAATGACACGTGCCTTCACTGTCAATCGAAAATAAATTCAAAATCTCATGCATAGTTGATCGATAATCACGAGATTATTCACGCTATATCAAGCTTCTTATTCATGCTGCATAAATAAGATGTTAAGTATTATGCTCGTACAAGTCAATTTACTAATTTTGTCAGGTTCATACCATTATACATTGAAAGCCAGTTTTGACATCTGTAATTGCAGGCCATTGCTCTTTTGATAGATTGTATTATTATTATTAAATTGCGTTTCGTTACTTACATTATATAAAGAAGTTTTTGAACTGTCCTTCGATGAAGGTATTGATTATTGTTTTGTCTAATTCCTACGTCTTTTCTTTTAATGCTGAAACATCATGCTTTTAATAGATCTGTTGAGAAATGATCAAAATCGTTCTATTGAAAGTCCAAAACCAACCAAAACACTTCTTGTATTGGAGGTATATTTTAGCTATACATTTAAAGAAATACTTATATTGCAAGTTCTGTTTTATAGCTGTTACTATTGTCATCCCCCTACTCATCCACTGCAGGTACTAATGATCCAATTCCTTCCATTCAAGAACCTGTCATACACTTTACTCCCCCAGGAAGCAAACCAGACGGTCTATCATATGAAGAACATGTCAAAAACTTTTGGCAACATATCATACCAATTCCCAAAAATAATAATCCTTGGTATGATGGAACGGGCGCTAACTGTGCTAATGGACAACCAGGCAAAAATTCATCAGTTTTTTATTTGAGTGGTAACGGAGGTGGTGTTACTAGTAGAATATGTAGAGTTCCAGCTGGAAAACGTCTGCTCATACCAATAATGGTTGTAGAGATATCTGATAAGGAAGTTCCAAATGCATCAGTAGCTCAATTAGGAGACAGGGCAAAGAAAGATCAAGATAGTGTTACAAGTTTGTATCTTAGAATAGGAAATAAGGTATATGGTCATGGAGATCTTAGCAAGTATAGAGTACATACAGAACCATTTGATGTTGAGTTCCCTAATAACGGAATTTTTGGAGTTATGAAAGGTGGCCCTTCTAAAGCTGTAGCTGATGGATTTTATATAATAACTGAACCTATTGAAGAAGGCACTTATACCATTCACTATAAATCAAGTTTGTCATGTTCAGGAGAAAATTGTATAGATCTTAATCACGATCAAGATGTAACATATACCATAATTGCAGAAAAGATACATTAATTTCCATGATATAATAATGAAACCGAAGATGTGATAGCTCCATCACATATCTTGGTAACATAGTATATAACCCTGGCTCGATATTGAGAAAATAAAGTCTGCGATACTCCTTTCAAAAGACTCTATTCCCAACTTTGTCTAGATCTTCAATATTGTTGAAAAATGGTGAGTCTATGGATTAGCACATTCTAATATAATAAACTGTATTAATGTACTCTGATTATCATAATACCTTTGTATAAATCATACCGGGTTTTTACTAAACTACATTACTAGGTCAAAAGATAAAGGTAGATAGAATATGCGAAAACTACTATCATGTCGTGAAATCGGATGTGAATGTGACTACATTGTAACAGGAGACACAGAAGAAGAAGTGTTTGTATATACTGTAGAACATAATATGGAAAAACATGGTAAGACGTTAGAAGACGTTATGGACATACGAGAAAATATCAAAGGATTTATTTATAGTATATGTAGCTGAGGCTTTTTCAGGTCAGATACTCACATGCGAGGTCCATTGTAAGTTCTATAAAATCAAGAGAAAGAAAAACGGTTATGTTTTATTCTAGAGAATAAAAAAGAAAGCTCATTATGGGCTGAAGCCAAAGTAACTTGGATTCTATCTATTGTGGTAGCAGTAGTGTAGGATATTTATCCTTTATAATATTTTGATACTCTCTATTTACAAAAAATAGAAACAAACCGCATAGCGGTACTAATACTACTGACCATACTGCTACATATTCGGTATTATTAGGTATAACTAGTAGAAAATAGCAATTACTCTATCTATATCAAAATATTACAATGATAGATAAGAATGCTACTAACAGAATTGTTTGAAATCTTTAAAACATAAGTTCAGAACAAATACTTAATATTTCGATAATCTTATTTGTGTTTCTCATGATGGTTCTTGTTGTACTGTTCTCTTGCTATGATATCAGGGAAATAGAAGCAAGCAGTATCCCAATCCCAGTAGGTGCTGTTCCTATCGGTATTACCTATGATAGCGAGAATGATAATATATACGTGGCTAACTTTGGCTCACATACATTATCGATAATCAGCGGTGAAATAAATAACGTTGTTAGAACAATTTTGGTAGGGCTCAATCCTTATGCAGTAGCTTATGATCCTACTAATGACTTTATATACGTGGCTAATGCAGGCTCAAATGATGTATCTGTAATAAATGGTGCTACCAGAAATCTTATCAAAACTGTTCATGTCGGAGTGTATCCCTCATCTATAATATATAATCCTGATAATCGGCTGATATATGTAGCCAATTACAAGTCTAATAATATTTCAGTTATTAATGCTTCTTCAGAGAAATCAATCATCTCTAACATACAGGTAGGTAATAATCCTATTGATTTGGCATACGACTCAGATAATCACGGTATATACGTGGCTAATGCAGGCTCAAATGATGTATCTGTAATAAATGGTGCTACAAATAAAGTCATTACAAATATATCTGTAGGAAAAAATCCTGCTGGAATTGCATATGACTCGACCAATGGTGATGTATACGTAGCCAATAAACATGATGGGACTGTATCTATCATAAATGGTATTACAAATAGTAAAGTGACTAAAGATCTTGCGGTGGGCTCGCTTCCCCTTGGTTTAGCTGTTAATCCAAACACCAACACCATTTATGTAACGCATACAGAAAATAAAACTGCTGGAGGAGGAGAAGGAGGAAATAAAGACAGCAGTAGCAACAACAACAACAACAGCAAAACAACAACAACAACAACAGCAAAACAACAACAACAACAACAGCAAAACAACAACAACAACAACAGCAAAACAACAACAACAGCAAAACAACAACAACA
>JAFAQB010000346.1 GCA_019246625.1 Nitrososphaeraceae archaeon | reverse complement strand
ATTTCCAAAGTGTTACCTATTTCTAGATAAAGCATCACAACATTACAAATCACATAGAGTTAGACAGTACCTTGAAAAAAACAATGATAACCTTATACCAGTTTGGTTACCGACAGCATCACCGGAGTTTATGGTACTCGAAGAATCCTGGAACATATCCAAAAAAGATCTGCCGGTACTAACATACTATCACTCATTTAGAAATTTTAGGAAGAAAATAAGTGGATATTTCAGAAAGTCATTGCGTGCAGGCATCTTTTCATCTCTCGTCCTCATTTACTCCTATACTCTGTTTTTAGCAACCTTTCCATTTCTTCTTGCTGCTCTGCTGTTGCATGTATTGTTTCCAGTTCAGTGACTTTGGGTATTTTCTTTTCAAATGGTAATGAAAGTACAAATTCAAGCTCATCTTTAGGCATATTCGAGTCTTCTTCTAGTATTCTTCTTTTAGCTTCTTCACGTTCCTTCACAACTTCTTCTCTACATTCTTTTTTGCTGCTGGTGTTATTGGTCAAATTCTTCTCCTCTTCTCTTCACTTTTTCCCACTACAGTTGTTCATCCATGTTTGCAAATTCATACGATTCATAAGGATATTCTTCTGGACTGGGTGGCTTTATTATCCTACTTGCTTCTTCTATGTATTCGACTATCTTGATTTCTCCATTTTCATAATTTAGAAACATAGGTAGTCCTGCTACTATGGCGGCTTCATGTAGTGCACCTTTTCCTTTAGTAGAATATTTGTAGGTCGTACATTCCCGCTGTGGTTTTAAACCAGGTTCATTATCTTTCTCTGCTCTTTTCCTATTTTTCTTATTATTCTTCCCTTTACAATTATCAATATCTCCAGTTGTCTGAGGTTCTTGTATACCTGACCAACCAATTAGTCAATCGAGGTCATATTATTTTTCTAACCTCACAGGCAGGTTTCTTGCGATGCTAAGATAATAATACTTAAAATTCAGATTCTCAAAGATCCTACAGCCTGGGTAAGAATATAGGTCATAGTATCATTATCTGTAACCTTCTCAAACTCTTGGAGTATCCTTTGCGGCAAGTCTGAAATATTCCATCATTTTGCATTGGTTGGGATTCCTCAAAGATTGATTGAGTATAAGAGCAACCAAAAAGAGATATCAATCAATTAAATGATTAATCTCTCTTAACACTCACTCACCTGGCACATATCGTGCTATATTTGGCTCTTTGATTTATGGTATACTAGTAGTATAACCATTACCATTTTTTAATCATTAGCACAACAAACAAGAAATAAATTCAAAGCAATTAGTAATATTTTGGATTATTCTATACTCGAAATAAACCGTGTCCAATTTCGACTCCTATTATAGTATTTGGGTAAAAAAGCAGTGTAAATAGATTTTGATTTTGCAATATAGATTTAGAAGTTATGTGTATCTATTAAAATATGCATAAGATAATAAGTTTGAAGAGGTAAGACAGAAGAGTGGTGTTAATCTGCAAATCAATCTCCTTACGTCTTCCGTCAGATGTCATTTATCGTGCCCTCAAAGATAAACGTTTAGAGCAACTTTTTCCTGAATTTTTTACTGGAGTTACAAAGAACATAACATATGATGAGAAAAATAGCAAATTAGAATTTACGACAACAACACATGACGGACGGTTTCAAATTAAAGAAATATTCAAATTGAAAATATTGAATGAAAACTCTACGGAGATAACATATAATACTAAGACAAATATAGAAGGTGATCCTGTAGTTGACTCTATCGTATTGACACATATAGCAAATATTATTTATGCCCTACTTTTGCTTGAGACAGGATATATTAATGGTTTGACACGGACAGAAAAGTAATTATGAATGGCCCAATTGTGAAATGTTTTTAGACTGCAACCATATTCTAATCAATAGACAAATTGCCTAACTGTTTCCTATTGAGGTTCAATTCCTTTCTTCCAATCAATAACGAGAACAATATACTTTAGTTCGAAAAGATTTTTCATAAAAGTGAGACGCAACATTCCGCCAATTCTATATGAGAGGAGTGACAGTATATCACATGTTTCGAGAGATATCTTTGCATTTCAAGCAAAAAAATGAAGTTATTATGAATGTGGTCTTGGTATCATTGGAGGTCGTGTGGAAGGTGGGGCAGGAGGGACAGAAGGAGGAGAATTAGGGGGAAGTGGAGAAGGAGCTGATTTGATAGTCAGAAAAGGAATAGGAGACGG
>JAFAQB010000105.1 GCA_019246625.1 Nitrososphaeraceae archaeon | reverse complement strand
CAATAGAAGAACTTGAAACAAGAGCTGAGGACTTGATAATTCAGATCATCAGCTTAGAGAAACGGCTAGAAGGATTAGACAACTTTTGGATGCACAAACAAGATATTATAAAATCCCTTATCGAATTGCAGTGTAAAGGAATAACAGACAAACATATCTTATATATCCACACCCTTTTTTCAAGATACTCACATAAAATCTGGTTTGAATCATTGTTCAATGACCTGAAACAATATCCAAATCTAAAAGAAGCACTTGGGCAATTGTCCAATGAAGTATACCGTATGAGAAAAGAGATTTCTACTCTAGAGCAAAAGAAGCAAAGGATCAAAGAAAAAAGCCATATCATATATTCAAAAATGATAAAAAGGAAAAAAATGATGCGCCAATTATCTGGAAGGGTAGCTAAAGCGACAGAAGTATTTAATTTACCATCTGCTATATTCAGCACAGATACCAAAATAACTATGCTTTCAAATATCATCCATCAGAAATCAGAAGAAAAGGAAAACAATGCTGCAAGAAAAATAACAAGGTATAATGTAGATGGAAAGGCTATTCAGTGATGATTGACATGACTTATTCTTAATCATACTGAAATGGACAAATACAAAATATAGTATATTAAACAGTTAGTAAAACAGGATTGGTATAGGGAGTAAAAAAGAAAACGATACGCCTCTATTGGAAGGAACTCTTAACGGAAGTGCTCTTAAGATCGAACGTGTAACAATTAATGAAGTCTTCGAAGTAAAAAATATTGCACAAGAGAATGTTCTTGGGTTTGGATGATGTAGATTCTATTAAGATGATATATGATGGCTATGAGTATACTTGAATATTGCGAACGTTTTACCAGGTGATCACCTATTGAATCTTAAGGGAGAAGCCCCAAATTATACAGATGAAACAACCTTCAATCTTAGTATCAGAGCTAACGTCTAGATGGATAACTACACAAAGAATTTAGCATCAAATAAATGAAAGTTTTAAATATATTATCCAACGGTTAATGTAAATGCGCTCAATGTGAACATAGATTCTTACTTTCGATATTGATGACTACTACTCATTACTCAATTGATGCTACAAATAAGCTCAATTTTACTTCACAATAACTAGATTCTTTACTAATAACCAATTGATAAAGTATAAACAATTTTATTCATTTGAAAAATATATTCAGTATTCGTGAAAAGCATAAATTTTGTAATTCTTGGGGATTATAATAATAGCCTTGCAGGCGAACTAGGAAAAAAAGGCAGTACAACAGATATTGCTATATATGATAGAAAGACGTCAGATGCCATTTACACGTGGTCTGCACCTGTCACCTTCCCTGAGAAAATACAGTCATTGATGCAAGCTGTGAATATTGCAGAATATGCCATACTAAATGTTACAAAAATAGACAAATACCTTGGCGAGATAATTATTGCTCTTGATTCTTTGAATTTTAAGGACGGAATGATTCTTCATTCATACGAAGTTGATGAAGGAAAACTAAAAGCACTTTTTAAAAATACTTCTGTCTCACATTTTAAATTTCTTGATAGTATAGATCAGTTAAAGCAAGAAATGAGCACCCTTGAACCCAAAGCATGCGACGGTCCTCTTATGATTCCAGTAGATCATGCCTTTGACGTCAAAGGTGTTGGAACTGTTGTACTTGGAGTTGTAAAACAGGGAGTTGTCAAAGTATATGATCAGCTAAAAATCGTCCCAAGTGGAAAAGACATACTTGTAAAGTCAATTCAAATGCACGATGACCCGGTGCAGGAATCCAAGAGTCCATCAAGAGTAGGACTTGCTATTAAAGGAATTAGTGCCGAAGAGATTTCAAGGGGAGATGTTCTATGTTCACCAGATACTTTTTCTTCTTCTCAAGTCAACATAGTATCAGCAGAAACAACTACGTCAAAAATCTCTACTACAAACTTTGCAAAAAATCCTTACTATAAAGGAGATCTTGCTGAAAATCAGATGTATATGATATCCATAGGGCTACAAATAAAACCTGTAAAACTAAAACTTTCCAACGGCACGGTAATTGAAGTCAAACCTGAAAGCAAACCTGTCGCCTTTTTCCCGGGTCAGACTTACGTGCTTTTGAAACCTGATAGCCAGGGAACAAGAATAATTGGAAGAGGTATCATTGAATAAAAAAATTCACTTCTTGATAAGAGGTCATAACAACACTCGTAAGTGTTTAGCTTTTGCTCTACAGCTTCAACAAACGTTTTATTTGGATATTCCTGGCGCTCGGCTGTGTAGAAATCATATCATAAAGTCAAAGCTTTGTAAGAGTAAGATACCCGTAGTCTATTGAAAGAATCAAGGTACGTTAGACTTGCAGGTACTATGTTCCGTGTTTTGAAGCATGCAAGGATCCCTCTGTTTTCTAACAGGAAAAGCAATCACATATTCACGATATGGCAACATATAGTTCTGGTTACAATCCGACAGTACGAAGGTAAGAGTTATTATAGAATGTTTGTGGATTGGTTGTTCGAGGCGTATTACCTAAGGTCGTTTCTACAATTGTCACGTATTCCACATTTTACAACATTACAAAAGTTTACAGACAGAATTAAGAATTCATTGCTTGAAAAGATAATTTCATCGTCTATTGTAATCAGTGGTACCAAGCATATCTTTGTAGGAATAGATTCGACAGGATTTAACATAACTCGCGCTTCACAGTATTATACTGAACGAACAGGATTGAGAAGAAAATATGCGAAATTATCTATTGGAGCTGATGTGCTACAACAAATCATATGTACTATAAAGATAAGACGAGCTCCT
>JAFAQB010000097.1 GCA_019246625.1 Nitrososphaeraceae archaeon | reverse complement strand
CAATAGAAGAACTTGAAACAAGAGCTGAGGACTTGATAATTCAGATCATCAGCTTAGAGAAACGGCTAGAAGGATTAGACAACTTTTGGATGCACAAACAAGATATTATAAAATCCCTTATCGAATTGCAGTGTAAAGGAATAACAGGCAAACATATCTTATATATCCACAACTTTTTTTCAAGATACTCACATAAAATCTGGTTTGAATCATTATTCAATGACCTGAAACAATATCCAAATCTAAAAGAAGTACTTGGGCAATTGTCCAATGAAGTATACCGTATGAGAAAAGAGATTTCTACGCTAGAGCAAAAGAAGCAAAGTATCAAAGAAAGAAGTCATAGTATATATTTGAAATTAATAAAAAGGAAAAAAATGGTGCGCCAATTATCTGAAAGGGTAGCTAAAGCGGCAGCAGCATTTAATTTGCCATCTGCTATATTCAGTACAGATACCATGCTATCAATACTTTCAAATATCATCACTCAGAAATCAGAAGAGAAAGAGAAAAAAACTGCTACTGCAATTAAAATAACAAGGTATACTAGAGAGGGAAAGGCCATTCTATGACTGACGGTATCCATTCTAATCCTGTTGAAATGAGTGTATGAAAAAATACAGAACATAGTTGAATGCTAGCAACGATAAAAGTTAACCGATCCTGCATGGGCAAAGTTATTCTAGAAACTCTTCTGTGTCAGTATTATTGTGTACAGGTAAACTATGATAAAAAGATAATGACATATAATATCCTCTATTCAATCGATGAACCTAATAAAGTCGATAAGTGAATAATGTATATATTATCCAAAAATTACGTGTTCTGTTATTGTGTATAGTTTCTTATGACATATACGGCAAACCATGAACTTTGAATGCAACAATTCAACGTGTCTTTCAAGTAGTAATAAAGTATTTATCGGGTGAATGCCCAACTATTTTGAACGTTAGATGTCTGCACAAAATGTTACTACGGAGCAAGTTTATTCCGCACTAAGAAAATGTATGGATCCAGAGATTCCAGTAAATGTGGTAGATCTTGGACTTATATATGGCGTTCAGGTTAATCCTGAAAATAACGTCGATATTAAAATGACCATGACAACTCGTGGTTGTCCGCTTCATGATACTCTTGTCAGCGATGTAAAAAGATATGTTGGCAAGATTAATGGAATTGGCAATATTAACGTAGAAATTGTCTGGGATCCACCATGGAATGTCGAGAAGATGGAACCAAACATAAGGGAAAAGATGGGATTTGGAAAACCGAAACTTCGATTTCAAGTAGATTATGAAAGATATCAACCTTTGAAAAAGGGCCAGGTCAGCAAGCAAGATGACGGTTCACTAATTCTTATAAATCCGAAACAACAAGGATTTATGATAAATCAGGCAATAATAGATTTCTGGCAGACATGCGATGGGACAAAGACAATTAATCAGCTGACGGATCAGTTTTCTACTAAACTTGGAATGCCAAGACAGCAAGTTGAACAAGAAGTAGTTCAGCTTATTCAACAGTTACTTGAATCCGAGTTGCTTAATCCCTGATTATGTGATTTTTCACTTTTATCTAAATTAGATTTAGTTTGACACTATGACAAAATCATTCAGTTCATCAACACCTTCGAAAGTTATTGTTGAGATAGGCATGGGTGATGGACGACTTTTAGAAAAACTAGCAAAATGTGACGACAATATTCATTCTACTTATATTGGGATAGAACTAGACAAACAACAATATGAAAATGCCAAAAGAAGGATTAATTTTGCCAATACCATATTATTGAACGGCTCTTTTGAGGACATTCTTCCTACTTTCCCAGATGACTTCTTTGATTTAGTTATTGCGGTATTGCCAGATCCGGATTTTATCGATAATCTCCGACAGTGGAAATGGGAATCATTCTACAAAGTTGTCTATTCAAAATTAAAAAATCATGGTTTATTTCAGCTTATTACGGAACTAACCGATGAGTTATTGCAACCAATACCTGACAAGATATTTTATGATTGGGTTGAATATCTTTTAACAGCCTTTCAATCCATAGGATTTATCCTATTGACTAAAGAAGAGGGCGCTCCATCAGACTATTCAACAAGATGCATAGACCAATTCAGAGGTGATCCTGAACGTATACGAATGATTACGTTGAATTTCGAAAAAAAGATAGATTAAACACGGGTTTGCATTGAGTATTCACTTTAGAACAGATACTGTTTATGACACACACATATAGTTATCTATGGATCCAACCAACATGTCCATATTGGGTTAACTATAAAAAATTAGAAGTAATAGCATACAAATACTGTTGGTTAACTGTAAGTTTTATTTGATATTTATATTTGTAAATACACTAGTAATTTTGAACCAGTTCTTATTACAACAAAACCATCTCCAACAGACAAAAGATTGTAATATAACATAATGATGGTATTACGTGGATTAGTCAATACCTGGCAAGAAAAACTTATCAGCTACCTATGACAGAGAAGATGGTTTGATCTACTAATTCTTCTAAAGCTGTATCGTGAAGTGAGACCATAAAGTCAATACAACTTTTATCAAGGTCAATATCGGTTATTCTGAACATTTTTTCGACTATTGTCTTATCATTTCTTATTGCATAGCAGAATGCTTCTAATGTAAATCTCAAGTAACTACAGAATAAAATGGATTTTGTTAGAGAATCATTTAGCAGTTCTCGAGCCTCTGGTTTTGATAGCACCTTTGAAAACTTC
>JAFAQB010000428.1 GCA_019246625.1 Nitrososphaeraceae archaeon | reverse complement strand
CACACAGCTCTGGTGCAATGACGTATCATGAAAGTATAACCAAAAGAGGAAGTAAATATTGATGGCGATGGATAATGCTCGAATGTGTTCATGTACATATCAGAACTAACAAGAACAGTAACATATCACAATTCTATATAAGGTTGGCTAAAAGCAAAGGTAATTCCAAGGCAGCTGTTGCTGCTGCATCCAAGCTACTAAGAATAGTTTATTGTGTTATGAAACAAAAAAGAAAGTACCAATCATAGTTAAGGGATCATACCACATTTTTCGGATTGAGAAAAAAAGTCTCGTGAGCCTAACTGTGGATTCCCTTAACAATGGATAAAGACAGTAATAATGAGGACAAAGCCTCGCATGGGTAATTATCTTTGTTATTAGGAATACATAGTTGCAATATGCAATAAAATCAGAAACATTTAAGAGGAGTTCACATGGGTATCCTAAAAATAGATATGCATATAGCTTGAAGTTATTTTCATTATAATGTGGTATATGATTATAAGCGAAAGACAAAACATCTTCAGACTATAAAGAGGATTCCAGATGATTTGTGGGATCAGATCAAACTATTATTTGCTAATAAGATGCATGTATCATTAACTATCTTGATATATGAATAAGGAAGTGTTACCAATAGATCAATTTAAGATATATTCATCCCCCGGAAGGTTTGTCGTCCGGGCCGATTTTTTTTAGCTGGACTCTCTAAATTAGCTCGCACATCAGATTAACCCCCATGTGCAGTCAATATGTATCATATGCAAATAACTAGTAAAGATTTAGAAAATTCTGCAACAAAAATACTAATGTGCGAGACACATAATAAACGATGTCAGTTCATCCCGCGTATTAAGAGATGCCCTTGTTGTAATAAGAGGCTGTGTCTATGTAATTATATACTTTAAGGAAAGTTTCTGATCCAATATGGGGTTGATGATGTATAAATTTCCGTGCACAACACATAAAACATATTATTAGGCTATAGATGGTTAAAGAAAATCATTAAGTGTAAGTTTCTATTTTTAATAGACCCCGATCATAAATGAAAACACACTTTGCTCACCATGTTGTTTGTCTACATCACACTCAAAAGCAAGTTCGCCTTTCATTGGAACGTCTTCATACAATAGATGAAAATGAATGTATGGAAGGTTTCCTAAAATGCAGTGACTGCGGAACTATGTACCCAATAATTGAAGGAGTGGCAATCGTCGTGAAAGATTTTGCAAAATATGCAGAGCAGAGAACTACAACGTATGGCCGATGGTTGCTTAACAGCAAAACTGACAAAATGAAAAATTTCCTAAAGAGAAATGGTTCACATTTATCGTCCATCAGTGCCAAAAATGACTTGTACGAAGAAGGCGGTATTTGGTTTATTCCATACAGATGGGTTCATTATGATCATTCTGTAGAAGATAGGCTACTTAGTAACTTGCGATGGCATCTGAAACCAAATGAGCTTTATAATAGAGTCGTACATGAAATAAATTCGAAAATGGATGGGGTAGCACTTGATATGGCATGTTCAGTAGGTTATAGCACCCTACATCTCGCAAAAAAATACTCATTTGTAATTGGTATTGATTTATCTTTTTCTTTTATTATTGAAGCAAGGAAGAGGATGTATCAACTTAAACAGCAAAATGTTGAATTTTGCGTAGCTGATTCTCTTAGAAGTCCATTCAATCCAATGAAATTTGATCTGATACTTGCTCTTAATCTGATCGAATTGGTAAATCCAAAAGAATTATTATCTTCTATCCATTGGTTACTTAAACCACACGCCGATGTTATATTGACAGATCCATATGACTTTAACCGAGAGCCTCCTCCAAAGGAAACTTTTACTGCACAGTCATTTAGAAAGCTGGTGAAAGATCTAGGATTTGAAATTGGAGAAAAAAGTAACAAAAATGAATCTTTCATCCCATGGATGTTAAAGCTAAGTGAACGATGTTATCTGGTTTACTTTGTAGATTATATTAAGGCAAAAAAGATATCAAAACATAAATATTAATATATATTGCTCTAATTATGACAAATAAGATTGCATTAAGAATCAACATTTAAGTTTCACATGTGAAAATTTACCTTTCGTCCCGATTTATCTCTATACATTCGGCCGAAATCGATCATGGTAGAGAGTTGTTTTTCATTGAAGACCGTACCATCTTTACAGACGAGCTGATCTCCAATACAACAACTTGCACAAATTCCGACTCCACATTTCATATATCGTTCAAGACTTGCTTGAATCGACAATGAGTTTGCTAATCCAATATCAACAACCTTTTTCATCATTAGTTCAGGTCCGCATGTATAAACAGTGTCAAATTTATCCTTATTTACAATGATTGACATAACATCCGTAGCGTAACCCCTAACTCCATAGGTACCGTCTTCTGTGCTAATAATTACATTGTGTTTGGTCTTATCAAGGAAATCGTTTGCTTGTTTTTCAAAAAACATCTCTTCTTTTGATTTAGCACCGATAATTACAGTTGTATCAATATTCAATTGATTTAGTGTGATGGTCAGTCTCATTAGAGGAACGAGTCCTGTACCCCCACCAACTAGAAGTGCCTTTTTACTTTCCTTGTCTATCTTGAATTGGTTTCCATAAGGGCCACGAACTCCAAGGAGATCGCCAAGTCTTTTATTAAATAAGGCAGTAGAACCGAATCCGTGTTTGCGTATAGTAATAGCAGCATAGCCTTTTTTATCAGATACCATGACACTCATGGGAAGTTCTTCTACTCTAGGAATCCAAACCATCAAGAACTGCCCTGGTTTTGCTTTAGAACTAATCTCGTCCTTAAAAACAAACGTCTTGACTGTGGGTGTCTCCTCTATAATCTGCTCGATTACAATAGATCTGATTCGATCAATATTTGTGGGCAAGTCCTACTATCTCCATTGCACTTTTCAATCCTTTTCTTTCCAGATATTTTTTGATACCTTTGGTAATAGTGGTAAATGCAGAAAGTCCTTTGTATCCTATTACACTCCCTAGCTGTACTGCTGATGCCCCTGCAAGCATAAATTCTACTGCATCTTCCCAGGTAAATATTCCACCACATCCGATTACGGGAATTCCAAGATTTTTGGAAATTTCATATACAGACCTGACACCTACTGGTTTTATAGATTTGCCTGATAGTCCTCCTATCCTGTTGTTAAGGATAGGCATCATAGTTTCTATATCGATGGCCATGGCGCGAATTGTATTGATCGCTGTGATGGCATCTGCTCCAGCATCTTTTGCAACCTGAGCAATTTTTACTACGTCTACACTACCTATGCCCACTTTGATAATGATTGGCTTATGCGTATTTGACTTGATTTTTTTTATAATAGCGCAAACCATTTCAGGATCATCACCTACTTCCATACCCATCTTGGCCACATGTGGGCAGGACAGATTAATTTCGTATCCAAGAATATTCAGACCATCGAATTTCTTTATCATAGATGGGAATTCGTTGTCTGACGATCCAACAAGGCTGACTATAATTGGAACGTTTCTGTTGGATGCAATTTCTCTTGAAAATGCTTCTGCGCCCGGATTTGCAAGCCCAACTGCATTTATATAACTGCTCTCCTCTAAAGAGAAAACAGTGGGATTTCTATAACCTTCGATTGGCTCGATACTGATTGATTTACTCACTATTCCTCCCGCACCCATGCGATAAAGCCTATTAAAGACATCTTGTGAAATCCCTAAAAAGCCGGATGCGAGCATAGTGGGATTGCGAAGTTGCAGGCCCGCAAGACTTACAGAAAGGAGGTCATTATATTGTTCATGAATTCTTTTCAACCTTCTATGCATCCTCCAACTTAATCCATTAGTCTTTTATTAAAGAGTGACGTAAAATCTTCCGTATTCATAGATTAATCTTGCTGGTATTCTGGAATCGATTATGTTGACTTCTGAAATTCAGTATTTTCTAATTACCAAGAACATATATTTCGTATCTTCATGTAGAACATAAGAAGTGATTTGTCCAATCCTTCAGCACATACAAACAGCCATTCTTTTTTGTATTATACAAATCCAATACTAAATTTGCTAATTTGAAGAGGCGAAGCACTTGGTACTTAAGTTAATAGAGGACACAATTACTGGAAAAACAAAAATTACCTCTCTATTGTGTTAAAATCCGGGCTAGAATATATAAATGCCGAAACGTAAAGTAAAGGAAGATAAACCAAGAAAAAAAATAGGTAAAAAGCAAATTCTACTACCTCCAATCGCGGCGGGTGCTTCCACACTCATTGGCTTACTTATCATGCATTTTATTCCTGCCCCTGCTGTGCTTGGAATATGTTTAAGGCAGGACAGCGTAAATACATTCAATGTTTACTCAAGAATTGAGATAATTGTGGATAAACATAAGAAACTGCTACCCAATGATATTGGCAGGCAATCGAAAAATGGCACTGAATGTCTTCGTGTAATACATACTGACAAAGTCGGCGATGTAATCCACGTTCAGTATGTAAGGCCAATTCGATTAACTGTACAAGATTTTATGAAAATATATTCTTATGACAATAAGACAATAACCGTCATAGATAATTCGACAGGAAGGATAGAAAGGCAAATCTTGACATTAAGAAACTATAATATTCACTACTCTTACTTCTCTGAAAAGGGAGAGTTTACAAATGTAGACGTCCCATCTAAAATACCCCCTTTCACTAACGACCTGGTTGTGAGATTGGAACTTATCTCTAAATAGATATAAATATAGAGTATCTTGCCTCTTGATTTGGTTCAATTGGCAAAGAAAACTGCCGCAATTATTCGAGGCGACGGTACCGGCCCGGAACTTGTAGAGGCAATGATCAAGGTTCTGAGAGCATGTGATACTAAGATAGAATTAATCCCATGTGATGCTGGCTCTGAGTGGTGGCAAAAAGAAGGCGGCAGTTCCTATATTTCGCCTGAAGTTTGGAAGTTATTAGAAGATAGTGATGCCTGTTTCAAAGGACCTACGACTACTATTCCAAACCCAAATGCTCCAAGCAGTGTTGCCGTAAGTATTAGACAAAAATTTGAATTATTTGCCAATATACGACCTATTAAAACTTATAAAAATGCTGAAAGACAACTAAACTTTATCTGCGTACGTGAGGCGACAGAGGGATTATATGCTGGGATCGAATTTGGAATCAGTGATGATTCAGCTATTGCAATTCGTAAGATAACAACAAAGTGCTGCGAAAGAATCGTTAAAAAAGGATTTCAGGTTGCAAATTATTCAGGCTTTAAGAAAATTTTTGCAATTACAAAAAGGAACATATTAAAGAAAACTGATGGAATTTTCTGGACAGCAGTAGAAAAAACTCAAAAAGAATTCAAAAATATCGAAGTAGAAGAATATTACGTTGACAATATGACTCAACAACTTGTGAAGAATCCTGAAAGGTTCAACAACAGTGTCCTACTTAGCACTAATTTGTTCATGGACATAGTTTCTGAATGTGCATCAGGTCACGTTGGGTCTATAGGAAACGTCTACTCTGGTAACTACGGAGACGATTATGCGATGTTTGAACCAGCACACGGAAGCGCCCCTAAATATGCTGGTAAGGACAAGGTAAATCCTGTTGCGACCATCCTATCTGGTTCATGGATGGTTGAATATCTTGGAGAAAAAGATACTTCTAAGGCAATCTTTAAAGCTACCGAAGACATCATCAATGAAAACAAGTATGTTACCTACGACCTAGGTGGCAAGGCCACTCTATCACAAATGACTAACCAAATAGCAACAAAAGCTGCTAGGTTACTAAGAAAATAGACTAGGCCATTCATTTAAAACTTATCTCGAAAACGGTGAGTGTTTCAAAAAATAACTTTGCCTCTCTTATTTCTCTGCTTTTTAATTTGTTTTGTAATATTAATTCATCTAACTTAGTGCTGTAGGATAAACTTGAAGTTACTATCAACATTTTGCCACCAGCATCTAAAAGTGAAATAGCGGAATTTATGAAATGTAATGTTGTTTCCATGCCACAAGGGCCTCCATGTATTGCAGAATCCTTCTTCTCATTATCATCGACTGGGAGGTATGGAGGATTGAACACAATCAAATCAAATCGATATCTGAAGGTAGAAGATGCATCACAGCAAGCCAGAATTAAATCATTCGACAGGTTCTCCTTGCAATACAGAAGCGACCCAATATCAAGATCTGTTCCAACAACGATCTTATAATTTTCATGAAGAACCTTTAGTATAGTTCCGGAACCAACTCCTATCTCTAAAGCTGATTTTCCCTTGTAGCACTTAACAGATTCTGCTAGTAAAAAAGTATCATCTGATGGTAGGTACAATTTATAGCTATGATCGAGTCTGTGACATGTATAATTGTATATTCAGAATAATATTAGATGTCGTTATCAAGGCATGCAGTTGTCGAGTCAAACGCAAACTATGAAGAGGTTAGTAGCAGCCACACATTAATTTTGACTTCTATAGAATATAAAACAGAATGGTTAATATGAAGTCAGTGGGTTCAGACCAATTGGATTATGAACCAAATGCGTTTGACACATTTCTAAATTTCCATGGATTCTGCTAACTTTATTAACTCATTTGGAGTTAGCTTCTCTATTCTCGTGTTACCGAATTCAAAACTATTACCGAATTTCTTTGCTACAGATGACGCTTTCTTATTTCTTTGAGAAAATACGAGGTTCATATTTTTGATAGTTAGTTGTGTTATTCTAGTACATTTTGGAATCAATCTTATAACGACAGATTCGACAGTAGGCTCAGGATAAAAAGCTTTTCTGCTTACATCAAAGAGTCTCTGTATATCGAAACAATGCTGTGTTATGACAGAGATTGCACGATAATTTTGGTCACCAGGAATAGCCTGCAATTTATCAGCAAATTCCTTCTGCACCATAATTATACCTCTGTCGAACCTCTGGAATGGCAACCAGTTAAAGGCATTTTTACTTTTGGAATAAGGAAGATTTGACACAAATACATTAAAATCAAGATTGCATCTTTTAAAAAGATCTTCATTAACTAAATTTAGGTTTGATACATAAGACAAACTTTTTCTCGTATTAGAGAATAATACATTATCTATTTCAAATGAAATTACTAATTTTGCGTATTTACAAAGCTCATAAGTTAAGAACCCGTTTCCTGTACCAGCTTCACAAACGATTTCATCCTTACTAATTTGTGAGGCTTCAATAACTTTTTCAAGTATTTTAGAATCTATAAGCATATGTTGGCCAAAAGAGATTCTCCTTGACCACCTCATTTCCTTACAAACAGATTCATTCTAGCTTCTCCGGCTATTTCGTCAATGATTCTTTTTGCTAGGAGTTTTGCAGGATCTCTTAATCCCACTCTATTCTGAATATCCGTAAAGGATTCGAATTTTTTTTTGTCTCTCTCTTTGATTATGGTCATCATATACGTCTTCCCAATACCTGGAATTAATTCTAGAGCATGAATTCTAGGTGTTATCGGTTGTGCTGTGTTGATATAATCAATGAATCGTTTCTCATTTGAAGTCACTATTTTTTCAACAATGTTTATGAGATCATTTTTTGCAGATTGAGATATAAGGTTATATTCGAGCCTCCCAAGAACACTCATTACTTTATCGCGTCCTTCTCTTCCAATATATACCCTCTCTCCAACATCGAAATTCATATTTTGAAAACCTAGCAATTCTAGCAGAGTCAGGCGCTCTTCTCCAATCGCTTGAATGATGATGCCTTCTCGTCCTCTTACTGTAGTCGATTTACCTCTCTGCGTAAAATCTAGAATATACGCATACTCTTCATATTTTCTCGGATATTGCTGCATTCCTGAACTTTGCTCATCCATTCTACCACTGTTATTATAATGTGGCGTAGGTTTAGACAATACTATTCTTCCCGTATAAGATTGGTTTGCTTTTTATTTAACTTCAGTGCTCATTTTAAGAATACTTAGCATTTTTTCAAGGTTTTCCGTGAGAACGAGCTTTTTCCACCCGAATGAGAATGCTCTCAATTCTTCTAGAGATGTAGGCAATACATTTACAATTTCAACTGCTTCTTCTTCTTTTAATTCGCATTGATTAACTAATTCGTCTACCATTTTCTTACCGATCTTTGAATTGGTCTTTGCAAATTTGCCAACATAATCATATGTCCATCGCTGAATCTGATCCATGTCATCTGGCTTGACTGCTTCCAGAATTGCCTTTACCTGTGGTAGCGAGATAACTTCCTTCTTGATGATGTCCGTCAACTTTGATATACCTTCTACGTGTGGATTAGTTTGATGTGATTGAGTCTTGTTTGCAATATTTTCTGCTTTTTATCGAACATTATTGCTACCTTTAATGATCTTTTTCCTACCTCCTTAATAGTTCCAACTTTGCCTTGGAACCTTCGATGTGGAGTTGAGTTATGCTCCCGAGGATCAATAGCCACAATAACCTTGTCGCCAACTTTATAATTAATAAGCAAATGTGATAATCCTCTCAAAACATTATCTTTTGTCATGATAGATCGGGCCTTTCTTCTAGTACCATGGGACTGCGTCATGACAAACTGATTACCGCAAACCTTAATTTATTACTATCTGTTAATACTTTGATTGTTCATCCGGATCTGAAACTCCTTGTTCAGTTAGTTTAAACAGCACTTCTCGTTCTGCATGATATGGGCTGTCAACCATTCTCGCAATTCGATTTTTACCCGAACGTTTGAGATATATTCTATAAGTACTAGTATGTGCTACGACATGACCACCAGTAGGTTTGAAAGCATCACCAAATACTACATCTGGAGACGAGACGATTTGATTGGTTACTAGAATTGCAACGTTATAAGTTTCTGCAATTCTTAATAACATGTGCATGAACTTATTAAGTCTTTGTTGTCTTTCAGATAATGTAGATCTTCCAAGAAATTCAGATCTATAATGTGCCACGGCGGAATCAACTATCATTAATTTCACGTTGTTAGCATCAATAATAGGACCGGTTTGCTCAATAATTAATTCCTGATGAGCGCTGTTATAGGCTTTTGCAACAATTATATTATCGAGTGCATTATCTGGATCCAAATTTCTTGAGAGAGCAATTGAGACGATTCTCTCGGGTCTGAAAGTATTCTCTGTATCGACATATAATGCCTTACTAACTTTACCATCTTTGGATTTTCTTTGCTGTACTAGTAGAGATAAAGTATGACAGATCTGAGTTTTGCCTGTTCCATACTCACCATAGACTTCTGTGACTGCCCTCGTCTCTATTCCTCCTTCAAAAAGATCATCGAGATTTTTTGATCCAGTAGAAATCCGTTCTTCTTTCTTTCTCTTATCATAAAGTTTTGTAGCTGTAATAAAGGTTTTATCAATAATTCCTAACTCTTCAAGTCTTACTCTCGCCTTGTTGCAAAGATATACTGACTTATCCATTTCTATGCCGGTAGTTTCAGCAATATCCACAGGTCCTCTTACTACTAAGTCCTTAATTGATTTGAATCCAGCTTCTTCCAGACGGCCTTTGGTGGCTGGGCCTATCTCCTCAATAGCATCCAGAGCCAAATCTCCCGCAAAATCATTATCTTCTTCCAAAGTGCACTAATCAAGCTGGAGCAGCTCCTAATTAGTCTTGAGCATATAAATTTTCACTATAAAGAGCGGTATCAGGTCTTTTCAAGATGTATTTATGACGTGGTAAACTACATCTATTCAGATAAGATTGGATTACTCAGTATTGCACTGCATTGTCATATGTTAATAATATTGTAGCATGTTGAACTTCACGATGCAACAATTAAATAAAGAAAATGATCCAGAGTCCCTTGTTAAATCTCTGGTGTCGTGTTTGATAGTAGACCTAAATCTTGCGGGTAAAAATGTAATGGTTATTGGTGGTGGAACAGAGGGTATCAGAAAAATCCGTGGACTCTTAGGTCAGAATTGTAAAATCACTGTTATAAGTAACCGTTTAAACCGGTATCTTAGTAATCTAGCGAAGCAAGGTCAAATAGAAATAATAAAGACAAAGCTAAAGGATACAAGTATACTTGATAATTATAAAAATCCGTTTTTAGTTTTAGCTGCCACTGATGATAAAATGCTAAATCGTAAGATTGTAGAGAAAGGTCGTTCTATGGGTTCATTTGTATATGCTGCAGATGATCCCGAATTCAGCGACTTCTCTTATGCTTCAGTTATTAACGTTGAGGGGATGATGCAGGTCGCAATCTCTACCTACGGCAGGAGTCCTATTATGGCTCGTAAAGTCAGGATTAAATTAGAGCGTATGCTACATAGGATTATCAAAAAGTCGGATATAGAAAATACAAAGTTGCAGGAATTCGCTCGCGTCGCGGCAAAGCCAAAGCTAAAAACAGTCCAAGAAAGAAAACAATTTCTATATTCTTTGATCCACAATAAAGAAATTCAGAGTCTTATTACGGAAAATAGGGTGGAGGAAGCCAAAACAGCTACTCTTGAACTTTTATATAAATGGGAGAAAGGTAATAAATGACCTCATCATTCGTATATACCATTGCACAATCTCTACACATAATTAATGCTAGGGTTACTTATCGGAATATGCCCATTCATCTTCTTGAAAAATTTACCTTCAAAGATCTCTACAGAGCACACAAAATGCTGATAGAAAAGGCCGGATTGAACGAATGTGTAATTATACAGACCTGCAACAGAGTCGAAGTTTTCGCTGTCAGCAAGAATACTGATGAACAGAAAATGCTAGAAGAATGGGCTTTTGAAGTTGGTTTGTCAAATAAAGAATTTGCAAATATAGTCGAAATTAGTAAAAATAAAGACGTTGTATATCACTTGTTAAGACTAGCGTCAGGAGTCGACTCTTTAGTTATTGGTGAAGATCAGGTACTTGGGCAAATAAAACGAGCTTTTGAATTCTCCCACAAAAATGGTTATGCAGGCTCTAATCTTTCAATTATATTCCATAGGGCGCTTAAACTCGGAAGCAGAATTCGGGCAAGCACAGGTCTAAACAAGGGCAGCATGTCTGTTGGATCACTTGCAGTAAGTTTAGCGGGAGAATACTTCGATAATTTGAAAAATAAACGTATCATGCTAGTTGGTTCTGGGGAAGGAGCTAGTCTGGTTGCGAAATCATTGAAACAGCGACAGCTCAATTTCATGATTACAAGCAGGACATTTGAAAGAGCCAAGGCCTTTGCTGATACCGTGGCAGGCATTCCAATTCACTTTGAAAAGGCACTCGAAATGTTTCATAATATTGATTTGATTTTTGTCTGTACTACTGCCCCATATCATCTAATTACATACGATAGGATTGAGAAGGCTAGGAGAGCCAAAGAAGAAGGAATGATGATTTTTGACCTCTCAAACCCCAGAACTGTGGAAGAAAAGGTTGCAACAATAAAGAAAGTCAAATTGATAAATATAGATCAGATATCCGAGCTAGTAGAAAAGAACATACGAGCTCGCAAGAATGAAATCCAAACAGCAGAGAAACTAATTAATGATGAAATGAGATTCGTCGATAGTATGGTTAAAAGAAAGAAGGCTGAGCCCATGATAGTCTCTATTTTCAAAAGTGTAGATATTATTCGAGAGCATGAATTGAAAAAAGCAATTTCAATTCTGGGAAAGACCATAGGATCCAAGGAATCCAAAACAATCGAACAACTTTCATATGCTATTGTAGAAGCGATTCTTTCTATTCCAATGAATAATCTCAGAAAAGAAATAGAATTATGTGATGAAAATGAGGAAGAGCTAATGAATCTTGTTGCCAAACTGTTCAAATATGAAGATAAATATCAGTAACAAGGACAACCCTGCCGCTTTTCCCACTGTAAGATTAAGGCGTTTAAGAAGAACTGCCGCAGTACGTGATTTGTTGCAAGAAATTCATGTTTCAGTCAAAGATTTAATTTGTCCATTATTTGTTCAGGAAGGATCTAAAAAACCTCAGCTAATTGAGTCGATGCCCGAAATTCAACGAATACCTCTTTCGAAAATTATTGATGAGGTGCAGGCTATTTCTGACCTTGGCATTAGGGCCATTATTCTGTTTGGTATCCCGTCTAATAAAGATAACATAGGAACTTCCGCGTTTAACGATAACGGAATCGTACAACAGTCAATTGAATTGATACGCAAACATTTTGGAGATAAAATTGCGATCATAAGCGACGTCTGTTTATGTCAGTATACTGCACACGGCCACTGTGGAATTGTAATGGATAAAAAAGTGGATAATGATAGCACTATAGATACCTTGGCAAAAGTTGCTGTTAGTCATGCAAGGGCTGGTGTAGACATAGTTGCACCATCAGCAATGATGGATGGTCAAGTGACAACTATTCGTAAAGGATTGGATGAAGATGGATTTACTGATATTGCAATAATGGGGTACTCCGCAAAGCATGCCTCCTCTTTGTATGCACCATTTAGAGATATCGCTCATTGTACTCCTGAATTCGGAGACAGGCTAACGTATCAAATGCCATTTTCCAATGTCAGAGAGGCAATCCATGAAATAGAGATAGATGTCAACGAAGGTATAGACATTCTCATGGTTAAGCCTGCGATTCCATATCTAGATATAATTTACCAAGCAAAAAGCAATACTACTATGCCAGTCGCCGCATATAGTGTATCTGGAGAATATGCACTGATAAAGGCGGCAGCTTCAGAGGGCTGGGTTGACGAAAACGCCGTAATGAAAGAGTTTCTTACATCAATCAAAAGAGCAGGTGCAGATATGATAATCACCTATCATGCTAAGAAAATGGCTGATCTACTATTGAATGAATAGTGCCAATTTATTATCACTTCTGTTTACATTCTATATAAAATTCTAATTTGTTATATCTCCCATATTGCCAGCAAATATGTCTTGTTATATAAATAAACTACTTATGTTAAATTAAGACTTTATAATAATAGTTTCTTTTATATAGGTTATTTTGTTCTTAGGATGTTAACAAATATTGTAAAGTGTATAATACTGAAGAATTTGGAAGCTATAAACATAGATATATTTCCCACACACAAAACTTATCGATGTCTAACAGGTCAGAATTGCTCTTTGAAAGGGCAAAGACAGTAATTCCTTCAGGGGTTAACAGTCCAGTCCGTTTTTACGAACCATATCCATTTTTTGTAGCTTCAAGCAAAGGCAGCAAAATTGTTACTGTTGACCACATAACTTGTATCGATTATTGTATGGGATACGGATCTCTCTTACTTGGTCACGCTCATGCACATGTAATGGAGGCCGTAAAATCGCAACTAGACTATGGGAATCTATTTTGTATTCCAACTGAAAAGGAAGTGCAATTGGCTGAATTGATTTCGAAAGTAGTTCCATGTGCAGAGATGACAAGATTAGTAACTACTGGGTCAGAGGCCACAATGAGTGCTATTAGATTAGCACGTGCGTTTACAAAGAAGAGGAAAATTATAAAATTCGAAGGGTGCTATCATGGAGCCCATGACTATGTTCTTGTTAGCGCTGGTTCTAATGGGATTGGGGTTCCAACCTCAGAAGGCAGCATTGAAGGATTCTCATCGCAAACAATGGTAATCCCTTATAATGATCCTTCTGAATTGGAGCAAGTCATTAAAAAGGAAGACGATATTGCTTGTGTCATTATTGAACCAATACCGGCAAACATGGGTGTCGTTATACCTGACAAACAATATCTCAACGAAATAAGAAAAATAACTCGACAGATGGATATTGTATTGATATTTGATGAGGTCATTACTGGCTTTAGACTCTCTTTGGGAGGTGCAAGTGAATTCTTTGGAATTAAACCAGATTTGGCAACATTTGCCAAAGCCATGGCAAACGGATTTCCTATAGCAGCAATTACTGGAAAGAAAGAGATCATGCAGCAATTGGCGCCAGGAGGCAAGGTTTATCAAGCGAGTACTTATGCCGGCAATCCGATTTCTGTTTCAGCAAGTATCGCAACAATTGAAAAGTTGATAAAAGAAAAGAATGAAATTTATCCACGAATTGCTAAGACATGCGATCGAATAGTCGGTGGAATAAAGGATGAATTAGAACATTTAAAGCTATCCTTTACAACCAATGCTATCGGTTCAATGTACCAATTGTTTTTTACTCCTGAAAAAGTAGATGATGCCAAAAGTGCGAAGAAATCTAGCACTGTTATGTTCAAAAGATTCTATGATGAATTGTTACAAAATGGAATCTTTATACCTCCATCACAGTTTGAAACTTGCTTCGTTTCTAATGCTCATAGTGAGGACGATGTTGACAAAACTGTCGAATCCTATACCGATGCACTACACAAGGTGAAAGAAGTGTTATGATCAAGTTGAAGGTCGGGACTAGAGGTAGTAGACTAGCCGTTGCTCAGACACAAATTGTTTTAGATAAATTAAGAAAAAGAAATCCTTCTATTGATTTTGAAGCTGTTACAATTAGGACCAAAGGCGATGTTGACAGAAGACCACTATTCACAATAGATGAAAAAGGAATTTTTGAAAAAGATGTAAATGAAGCTGTTATTACACGGGAGGTTGATTTTGCTGTTCATAGTTTGAAGGATATTCCTTCGGAACTTTCCGATAAGCTAACTATTGCATCTATTCCAAAAAGGGCTACACCAAATGATGTGCTAGTAAATGGGAAGAAAGTTAAATTCGTAGACCTTCCTTCTTCTTCTGTAATAGGAACTTGCAGCTTAAGACGCGCTATTCAAGTAATGCGTAAACGTCCTGACCTATGTATTAAACCTATTCGAGGAAACGTGGAAACAAGAGTAAAAAAATCAATTACAGGAGAATATGACTCCTTGATCCTTGCTGAAGCTGGCCTGACCAGACTCAATATGCGAGAAGTCATCGTCGAAAGGTTTAGTATCAAAGATTTCCTGCCGTCTCCAGGACAAGGTGCAATTGCAATAGTATGCAGAAAGGATGACCGAGGGCTAATAAAGATTTTAAAGGGAATTGAAGATGCAAGAACAAGGGCTGAAATCAATGCAGAACGCTCAATGCTGCAAGAAATAGAAGGGGGATGTAGATTTCCTGTGGGCACCTGTGCTGTCAGTAGTAGTGATGAATCGAAAATTACTCTTTATGCTAATGTATTTTCAGCAGATGGTACAAAATCAATTAAGGTAAAAGAAACAGGTAGTAGTAGAGAACCAAAAAGACTCGGGATAGCGGTGGCCAACTTGCTTATTAAGAGCGGTACTATGAAATTAGTCGATGGATGGCACGAGGCAGTACAAAAGTGGAACAATGGATTATGACAAAAAGTGGCAAAGTTTTCATCTGTGGTGCAGGACCAGGTGATCCGAAATTAGTCAGTATCAAAGCCATGGAAACATTGAATAATTGTGACGTCGTACTTTACGACAGACTCGTTTGTAAGGAACTCATCGATCAGATACCTGAAACAGCCGAAAAAATTTATGTCGGTAGATCTATAGGAGATGCGATAACTCATCAGGATAATACTAATGATCTTATGGTTGAGCAAGCTAAAAAGGGTAAGATAGTTTTGCGACTGAAAGGAGGCGATCCTTTTATATTCGGAAGGGGCGGAGAAGAAGCTGAATATTTATTTGAACACAATATTGAATTTGAAATAATTCCCGGTATCACATCCGCAACAGGTTCAGCTGCTTATGCTGGAATTCCTTTAACGCATAGAAAATTCGCATCTTCCATAGCTATTGTTACAGGTCATGAAGATCCTGAAAAAAAAGAAACATCTATACAATGGGACAAATTGGCTCAAGCAGTCAATACAATAGTTGTTTTGATGGGGATAGAGAGATTAGACTCGATTGTACATAATTTGATAAAAGCTGGTTTGAGCAATGATACTGAGATAGCTATTATTGAAAATGGAACTACCGTGGAGCAACGGGTAATTAAGGGTACCTTATACAATATTGTAGAAATAGTCAAGAGTGCAAAAATAAAACCACCTGCAATCATAATAATTGGGAAGGTTGTTTCTTTACAGGAAAAGCTTAATTGGTTTAATAAGTGAATTTTCTGACTGCAAGTCTGGACGATAAGATATTAGCAATAACAAGAAAAGACTCTGATGCTCAAGAGTTTGCACAACTCGTAAGTTCAGAGGGTGGCAGAACTATTTCGTTACCTGTAATTGATATCAAACCAAAGAATCCAACAGTTGTTGAGGAATTTATCTGTAATGTAAATGAAAAAAAACATGACTATTGTCTATTCATGAGTTCTCAGGCAGTTGAGGTATTATTTGATCTTGCGAGAAAGATAGACAGAACGAGAGAGACTATTTCTACACTAAACTCACGAACTATTGTAGCGATTGGACCCAAGACCAGACAGAGCCTGATAAATCATGGTGTAGCAGTCAGAATCGTACCTGAAAACTACTCATCTGAAGGATTGATAGACCTTTTCTCAAAGATGGATTCTGTAAATGGAAAAAAGATCATCATCCCTAGAAGTGAGGCTGCTAAAGAATTTGTTCTAAAGGCTTTGTGTGATCTGGGTATGACTGTAGATGAATTATTTCTGTATAATATATTTACTTCTAAAATTGATAGTAGTTGGAACAACTTTAGTTTGTTGTTGAAGCAGAAAAAGGTGGATGCTATTATTTTCACTAGCACATCTACGGTTAGGTCTTTTTTTGAAATCATGCAAACACTGTCGCTTAATGCGACCTCATCACTGAACAACGTTAAAGCTATAATAGCTATTGGTCCTTCTACTAATAGAGAGTTGAGAAGAAGAAGTATTCAATCATTAGAAGCAAAAGAACACACCATAAGAGGGACATTTGAATTGGCAAAACTCGTACTGCGTGAAATATAGGGTGATCATATATTGATGATCTTTGAAGCTCTGGGCTCTACTTAACTAGTCATTAACACTTTAAATGCCTTTAACGTTTCTATCCTAATAGAAACACGGTATGAAGTAAAGAATGCAGGCAAACGTCAATGCTGAACCTGCGTTTAATAAAAGGAGGATCTTTTGTGTGGTCGCGTTAATTTAAGAACAAAGCTTTAGCTGCAAACATTCCCATATCATAGAGCATATTGAATGCGGGAACAGGGCTTGATCAAAAGTAATCCATTCGTGAGAGGGAGGAAGGTATTTTCCTATATTTTTTCTATGTATAACAAGGGACTGAAATCTCCATTCCTACAAGGACTAATTCTTTTTGTGTTTGTGCACAATGGTTAGTCAATACTGTTTGCTAACGGTCCATAACAGGATCAGTTTTAGGGCTCTTTGTCTCTCCCTATTTGAAAGACGCTTTCATATTCATAATATATTGATTCTATTTGTTTGGAAATGATATCGAATTCTGTTATCTCTAATCCAGTAAACGATTTGAATAATAATGGTTTTCTAGAAAGTCGAGTGTAAGAAGACATCAATACAGTATCGAATATGTCCAGATCCGATGGAGAATATAGAATTAAGCTTTCAATTACGCAATAGGTCTACTATTGTATCTTTTGCATTAAACTTAATTATTTATACCCATTTTAACTGATGCTACTGCATGAATCTCACTTGTTTGCGGTCTTTTCATAGATCCTGTTGGCAGAATAGATTCCATTGGCGATTATTCTTGACATTCCAAATACCCTTCTTGGTACACTATAATGACTCGGAGTGCTAAATCTCAACTCAAGAGCCGTTTTGTGTTAGCAGAAGGTATTTATAGAATAGTTCGATTAGTTAAAGTTACAGCTATTATACCCGTAAGTATATATAAAACATAACGCCGTTATACTGTGTATGACCGCTGAAGAATTGAATATGGATTATAGTAAATATGACTTTAAGGATTCTACTGAGCTTTATGTTTACTTGAGCAAGAAGGGACTATCCAGGGGGACTGTTGAAGAAATTAGCAAAATGAAAGGTGAGCCAGACTGGATGAGGAACTTTAGATTGAGGTCGTATGATGTTTTCATGAGCAAACCAATGCCTAATTGGGGTGGTGATATGTCAAAGATCGATTTTCAGAATATTTATTACTATGCAAAGGCCTCTGAGAAGCAAAGCAAGAATTGGGATGACGTTCCAGAGTCCGTAAGAAACACGTTTGATAAACTCGGAATTCCAGAAGCAGAAAAAAAATTCCTTGCAGGCGTTGGCGCTCAGTATGAGTCTGAAGTAGTCTATCACAACCTAAGAGAAGACCTGCAAAAACAGGGTGTGATATTTATTGATACGGATACTGCAGTCAAAGAGCAGCCGGAAATTATGAGGAAGCATTTTGGAAAGGTCATTCCACCAGAAGATAATAAATTTGCGGCGTTGAATAGTGCTGTTTGGTCAGGTGGCTCCTTTATTTATGTTCCACCAAATGTGAAAGTAGAACTTCCACTCCAGGCGTATTTTCGAATTAATGCTGAAAACATAGGTCAGTTTGAAAGAACTCTGATTATTGCAGATGAAGGTGCCGAAGTTCATTATATTGAAGGCTGTACTGCACCGATTTATACTACTGAATCTTTGCACTCTGCAGTTGTAGAATTGATTGCTAAGAAGGGTGCTAAAATTAGATATACCACAATACAGAACTGGAGTAAGGATGTATATAATCTGGTAACAAAAAGAGCATATGCGTATGAAAATGCTACTGTTGAGTGGATCGATGGAAACCTAGGTAGCAAGTTGACTATGAAGTATCCTGGTGTTTATATGCTTGGTAGAGGTGCTCATGCTGAAGTTGTGTCAGTTGCTTTTGCTGGTGCTGGCCAGCACCAAGATGCAGGAGCAAAGGCGGTGCATCTAGCGACGAATACAACATCTAGAATTACGAGTAAATCAGTAAGCAAGGATGCGGGTAGAACAACATACAGAGGTTTATTACATGTTGCAAAGGGAGCTACAGGTGTAAAGTCAAATGTCAGATGTGATGCACTGTTGTTAGATGAAAATTCAAGGACAGACACATATCCATATGTTGAGGTAAATGAAGAAGATGCAACAATCTCGCATGAGGCCACCGTAGGAAAGATAGGCGAGGAGCAAATCTTTTATCTAATGAGTAGAGGATTCTCAGAATCTGATGCTCTATCTTTAATAGTCGGCGGATTCATGGAGCCTTTTACAAAGGAGTTACCAATGGAATATGCTGTCGAGCTGAATAGGCTTGTAAAGCTTGAAATGGAAGGCTCAGTTGGATAAATATTAAAGAAACTCCCTTTTTACTTTATTAGACAAAAGGTGCTTGTTAGTTGGTAGTTCTATCTTCCGTTAGTAATGACGATATTAAATCATTAATAGATCGAAACAAGGAACCGAGCTGGTTCAGCGAAATAAGAGAAAACGCTTTCTCAAAGTATACTAATCTTCCTCCAGAGGTTTCTCCACTTTATAAAAAATATTCAGATATCAATCTTTTAAGACCAGAACACGTCTACATTCCGGACCGGATTGTTAAATATGAGCCACATGAATCTCTGAAGGACAGACTTGATGAGTTAGAAGAGGGAACTAGCATCTTGAGAATTGGCTCCTCAATAAATCGAATATTCATCCCTGAGAAGATTTCGAAGCAAGGAGTTGTTATTTTAGACCTCAGAGAAGCAGTAACAAAATATGAGGATCTTATTAAGAAACAATTAACTATAAATCAAATTAACTACGAGGAAGACAGATTCCTTGCATTGGAGGCAGCTGCCTTTCACTCAGGTCTTTTTATATATATTCCAAAAAACATCATAATTGAAGATCCAATTAGAATCGTGAACTCTTTAGCAGATGATGGAACTTCTTCTATAACACGAAATATTATTATCAGCGACGTAGGCTCAAAGGCAACCGTAGTCCAAGAAATATATTCTCCATCAAAGGCAAAAAAGAACAATGTCCAACAGGCCTATTTTGAGCTTTTTGAATGTCATGTTAATCCAATTGCACACCTTGAAATGGTGACATTGCAGGCAATGAGTGGAAATACTTTGAATTTCTCTAACAAAAAGGCATTCATTGAAAGAGACGGAAAAATGTCATGGTATCTCGGAATGTTTGGTACACAATTGTCAAGATACAAGACTGACAGCATAATGAAAGGCGCTGGGTCTTCTGCAGAGGATGTCGAAATTATATTTGGGATAGAGAACCAGTCGTTTGATGTTACATCAAACCTAATTCATCATGGTCGGAATTCAAGGGGCAGGGTCTTGGTTAAATCTGTAATGAAAGATACCTCCAAATCGTTGTTTAAAGGTATGATTAAAATCGGTAAGGAAGCCAAAGCAGCAGAGTCATTCCTTGCAGGTCATGCAATTCTATTAGATAAAGGTGCTAAATCAGACGCAATCCCTGGACTTGAAATTGAAACTAATGAGGTAAAGGCAACGCATTCTGCCTCTGTGGCACAGTTGGACGAGGCACAGATCTTCTATCTAATGTGCAGAGCATTAAGTAGAGAAGGAGCTAAACGAGAGATTGTAAATGGATTCTTAGAACCATTATCGAGGAAAATGGGTCCTACTATCAGGGCATGGGTTAATTATTTAATTGAAAATAAATGGTCAGGTAAACCTCTTATGCTCAAGGCCGATGAGGCAATGAACCAAATTTTGGAAGTAGAAAAGTCTAGATACAGAGAGGCTCAAGACATTTTCGAAAAACACTACAAATACAGGTAATAATCACTGTGATCTAATATGACAGAATGGATAAAGGTCTGTGAAACAAAGCCATTGAAAAATGGCGATCTTTTGGAATTTGATTATGGCGATAAGAATATTCTAATATCCAAAGCAGGCAACAAGGTGTACGCAACAGATAGAATTTGTACTCATGCTTACGCTGACTTATCCACAGGATTTATGAACGAGAATGAAAAAACTATTACATGTCCACTGCACATGTCCATCTTCAAATTAGAAGATGGTACTCCCCAAAATCTCCCTGCAGAAGAGCCTCTGAAAACTTACAGGGTAAAGATACAAGATAATTGGGTTTATATCTTAATGGAGTGAATTATAATAACAATGCAAAAGGCTACTCTTAATGTTTCCAGAATCCGGCAAGATTTTCCAATATTGAAGCGCAAGATTAAGGGGAACAAAACTCTTGTGTATCTTGATAATGCTGCAACTACTCAAAAGCCAATTCCCGTAATTAATGCGATCTGTAATTATTATATGAATTACAATTCAAACATTCATAGAGCAGTTTATCAGTTGGCAGAAGAAGCTACTCTTGAATATGAAAAAACAAGGGAAAAGATTGCTAAATTTATCAACGCTCATTCTACCGATGAAATAATTTTTACGCGCAATGCCACTGAAGCGATTAATTTGGTATCATATTCATGGGCTCGTACAAATGTTGAGAAAGATGAAAAGGTTGTCCTTACTGAGATAGAACACCATAGCAATATTGTCCCTTGGCAAATCCTTACACAGGAAAAAGGAGCCAAATTGGAGTATGTTGGCATTGATGACAAAGGATATCTGAACATTGAAGAGTACAAGAAATACATTCAAAGAGACAAAGTTAAGTTAGTTTCCGTAAGCCACATGTCAAATGTACTAGGAACCATAATGCCTGTAAAGGAAATTATAAAAATGGCTCACCAGAAAAGTATCCCTGTATTGATAGATGGAGCTCAATCTGTCCCCCATATGCCAGTGGACGTACGAGATATAGATTGTGACTTTCTGGCATTTTCTGCCCATAAAATGCTAGGACCAACTGGGGTAGGTGTTCTATATGTCAAAAGAGAAATACTTAATGAAATGCCTCCGTTTATAGGAGGTGGGGATATGATAAGAGAAGTTCACAAATATGATACAAGATATAACGACCTGCCATACAAGTTTGAGGGTGGCACTCCAAACATTGCAGATGTGATCGCTTTTGGAGCCGCTATAGATTATCTTAACAAAATCGGTATGGATAAGGTTCGGGAACATGAAATGGATGTTACAAATTATGCTATCAATGCTATTCATGATCTTAAGGGTATAATCATTTACGGTCCTTCTGATGTAAATAACAGAGGCGGCGTGGTATCATTTAATATTGGCGATATTCATCCACATGACCTTGCTACTATAATGAATGATCATGGAATTGCAATTCGTTCTGGACATCATTGTGCGCAGGTACTTATGGAAAGATTGGATGTAGCTGCAACCTCTCGTGCAAGTTTTTATATCTATAATACAAAAGAAGAAGTTGATGCGTTCATAAATGCACTCGATGAAGCAAGGAGGCTGTTTAGGATTTGAGCGATGATATATATCGAGAAATTATTCTTGATCATTATAGAAATCCTAGAAATAAAGGCAAATTATCAAATGCAGATGTAAGTATACATGACAATAACCCACTTTGCGGTGACGAAATTGATATTCATTTAAAGGTTGAAGAAGATAAAATTAAAGATATAAAATTTGAGGGACGAGGTTGTGCAATTAGCCAGGCAAGTGCATCCATGTTAACTGAAATGATAATGGGTAAATCCCTGAACACCGTCAAAGATCTTACAAAGGAAGATATTTTGGAAAACATTGGGCTGATAAACTTGGGGCCAGCAAGAATAAAATGTGCATTATTGTCACTGAAAGTTCTGAAATTAGGCATGATCAAATATTATGCAGATAAAGACCCACCATCAGCAATGAAATTGAGTGATGATACCAAGCTTTACTAAAACTAAAAGAAGTCAAATTTCTCCTCATTGCTAGTAGAATGTTAAAATGACCATTTTTGTGCTGACCATCACTAATAATGTCTGGCAAATTTCGTACAATTTATACAACTTAACTAAGGAATGAGTTGAGTCATCATGTACACGGACAACTGGGAAAATAAAATACTGTCGTTGTCTTATGTTACACACGCCCATCAGGCTGTATTTGCTAATAAATATATATATTAATTTGGATGATTTGAAATTGTTCAGGATCTGCATTACTCCTATGCTCATAACAGCCAAGATGAAAGAATGCATCTCGAATATGACTATATTATAAGCAGGAGATGATCAGTAATAGTTTATAATAATTTTTAGCAGGGCAAATATCTTTTAATCGATGTCTCTACATCATATGTCGATCGAGCAGATCTAATGACCACACACAACATATAAAACACATTATTCGTTAGGACCAGTTATTGTCATTATCTAGTCTATGGCCAACGTGGATAATACAGATAAGATCTATGCAATTAATGGTATTGGTAATCATCTTTGTGATGCTTACTACAATGGTTGCTTTACATCTAACCTCATGTTTTGACAATTTTATAACTAGATATTTCAAGTCTATACAAACGACTGGAAGTATAGATGCTATTATGATGATAATTACATCATTTGGAGACGTTTTTAGTTTGGTCATTGTCGCCACTATTCTAACTTTTGTTCGTCGAACCCGAAAAATAGGTATGATTTTTTTAGTTGCAATTGTTGTTATTGCAATTTTGGTATTATATATTAAACCTTTAATTGGGAGACCAATACCACCATATAGATTTAAGCCATCTCTACAGTTGCCAAATCATTTTGTATTGGAAGATGATAGTTTAGTACCACCTTCACGTGACCTCTCGTATCCCTCTAATCATATCGCAATTGCAACTGCATTTGCGTTCATCGTTGGCTTTGGATTAAACCGAAAGTCACGGATAGCTGGACTACTGATTTGGTCATTTCCCATAATTATTGCGCTTACTAAATTGTATATATTGCAACATTATCTTACAGATATCCTATCTGGTTTTATATTGGGCTTAATCGTTTCAATAACCCTGAGCAACATAATGGGATTAGATAAACCATTCTTAATGTCTAGATTTAAAGGAAAAGAAGATACAATGAAAACTAAATGAACGAATCGATCTGATCAACAGTCAAACGAGCATATAAAAGGATATAATACAGATATTTTCTTCCCACTGTCACCAATAATTGTTGGGCACTAACGCAATGCGCCGAGTATTTCTGGATTAGCAAGAATCCATCCATAATGAGTTTCGTCATGCATATATCTAATTTCCCTGACATTTATCTTTAATTGTTTCTTTTTTAGTGCCAATAAAAATTCGGCTTGAACCATAAATCCAATTTTTCTAGCCTTGTCATTTGTTTTTTCTCCTTTAGGAAGCAATAGTCGATAGCTGAAATTCGCACTTTTATTGAGGTATTCATAGGCTTCCACCATTCTATCAACAGCATTACGAATATCTGAAACTTCCTTAATGTCAGTAGTTTCAAATACAGGAAAGTTAAAGTACGAGATCAATGTCCAAAGTAATGAATGAAATTTATTACAGATAAATTTTTTAATAAATTCTTCCCTCACATGTCATTCATTCGTCTATAGATGATTTATGATACTCATGTTTATTGTCTGGCGTTTTAATGGTTCTGTACCCTTAACTTAGGATATACTTGGTTTCTAATCCTGTTCGTTTAGTTGGATAGTTGGGATGAAGATTGCTAATACTCAATTCTTAAGTCTAGAAATCTATCAAGAATACCTTTATCGAGGCAGTGTCCTCCTTTTAAATGACCAAAAAGTTCCCCCTGATCTTCTCCATTCACTGTAATCAGAAAGTATCTGCTTATAATCAAATGCAAGATTCTTCTTTTGAAGTCCATCTAAAGGTACCCATTCAACTGTATCGTTAGAAGCGATCGCAAGATTATTCAGAATTATCCCTACAAACACAACCGTCATAGTATGTGTTCTTGGAACTCGTTTGGGATCCGAATATACTCCCAAGATATCAATAGGTTCTATCTCTAGTGATGTTTCCTCTAATGCTTTGCGTTTTGCTGCGTCTTCAACACTTTCCCCTTTAATTACAAAACCACCAGGCAATGCAAGATGGTCTTTGAAGGGAGGGTTTTTCCTTTTTATTAATAGTATATCAGAACCCTGTTGAAGAACAACATCAATGGTAGGAACTGGATTTGTATGCTTACTCATGGTGAAAATATAATATCCAACCTATTTTATAGTTCTATTGCGTATTGATTGCAAGAAGTCAGATTTCGGCTAAAATCGATTTAGAAAGTATGACAAATATCTTCCAAACATCCCATTTATTTGCTTTGAAAGGTTGAGTAACCAAGGATAAAATTTTATTATCAGGATCATTCTATAGTTAATAAGATATAGATTAAAGTGGCATAAAAGCCGATAATCATTGTTTAACTCCTTTATTGTGATTTTTATATTGTTGCCATTAGATTTTGCTGATAAAAGTAATAACAGTACTTTTGAGACAACAAATAAACAAAAGACATTGCTCCTACAATTATGGATGTGGAAGGCAGTATGAATATGGGAGTGCGAATCATATTCTTGCATTTTCATACATACTCATTGATGATTGGCTATACTGTCAAATTAAATTTGTTCTCGTTTATATTGAGTATTTTACCTATACAGATACTACCAAATTCGATGAGCACTAATATGAATACCCGAGAGGCATTTTGGGGCCTCGAAAAGAGTAAATTTTTTGTTACGTTTGTGGAGTATAAATTAACCTGATTCCGTCTGAAATAAGATGAACTTCACCACTTATCTTATTAAAGTGAACTTTCTTCTTAAATCACATCACACATTGAATGAATACAAAAGATAACGTATGTGAATAATTTTTATATTACGACCATCTCTTGTCAATATCTGTATAGCATGCAAGATGAGTTCTAAAAATGATGAATTAAGTGCTAGGAAAGTCTTCGTTACTGTATTTTACTTATCATCCACAATCATGCTATCTATATGTTTATTTGCAATTTATGCAAGTGCTGAGGAATACCTTGAAACCGGTAGAATAATTATTGGTGACGTCTTAGTCAATACAGAATTTCCATTTCATGGATTCGCGAAACTCATAACATACCTTATGATTGTGTCTGTATTGTCATGGTTTTGTGTTACCAAACTTGCAGGAGATAAACTGAAAAACATTTCAAAATCAGTTAAATCCATCTTGCAATTGGCCGTCCTTGCTATTGCCGTGATAGCAATGTATGAATTCATGTATAATTTTATTCTCTGGAATTCTTTTGTGACTGACAATGCAGTAAAAGGAGTGTACAAGTTGGATGGCATAAGTGTCCCATATCCAAATCCCCAGACACCATGGAACTTGGTGTTTGCAACAAAGATGACTCTATCCGCATTCCTCATTTCTGCACACGGATTCTATATTATATCAAGATCAAAATTACAAACATGATATAATTAAGATTTTATACTTTCTAACTACAATTGTACTTTTCGTTAGTAGCAACAACAAATCGGCAAAGAATAGAACATGGTCAATTATTACATTCAGCATATAATATCATAGAGTAAAGAGAAATATCTAGATCACATAATGCGGGTTCACTAATATACATGAATACCAATTCCCTCCAGCTCAATCCATAGACTCATCCCGATTAATGTAAATAGAGCTGACAAATATAAAAGCAGGAAATTCAGCAAGCCAGTCATAGAATCCACATTGACATAAATACACTTATCTGTTTGTGTATAGTTGATAAAATCTTTGTACTTCTGACAATCGCATACAATTTTTAAGGTGATCTCCTTTCATTTATACAAACACCTTCAAAACAACCAAGGATAAGATAAGGTGTGTATTATTCACAAATAAATCAATTCTATTTTGCATTCCTTTAACTGCAAAATTAGGAGAAATCACTATAGATATACTTTTTATAAATATGAGATCTAGAGGATGGAAAATTTTGAACTCAATCGGTATAATAACCCTTTCTACCCATAATCAAAGCTGTCTCAGAACCTATATCACCCATCGAACTATCTACCATTAATGCAACTTTCAATTGCAAAGGTACTTTTTATTGAATGAAGTTAAATAGACATTTCTAGGTAAGGTTTAAGAATAGTAGTTGATCGTCTTTGTATAAGGCAGATGGAGTTTACTACTTCGATATTGCGAACAAAATGGAATACTCTTGAACATAATGGAATAGCTTTTCCGCCAGAATATCAGCCAAGAGGAATAGCTATTAGTATATATGGTGAAAGATTAATCCTTAATCGCGATCAGGAGGAATTAGTTTATGCCTGGGCTAAGAAAAAGGATACCCATTATATTCAAGACGTTGTTTTCCAATCAAATTTTCTAACTGATTTTAAAAAATTATTACCAGAAAGATTCCAGAATATTTTTAGCATCAAAGATATTGATTTCTCTGAAGCTTTCACACTCCTAGATCAAGAGAAGATGGTCAAAGAGAGAGAAATAGAAAGAATTCGTAATCTACCACGTGACGAGAAAAAGAAACTATTGTCAGAAAAAAGAGCAGAGAGAGAAAAACTCAAAGCTGTATATGGCAAAGCTATTGTGGATGGTGTTGAGGTAGATATTGCAAACTGGTTAGTTGAACCACCAGGAATTTTTATGGGAAGAGGCCAACATCCACTCCGTGGTAAATGGAAACCACGTGTGACCCATCGGGACGTTACTCTTAATCTTGGAGAAGATGCTCCAGTTCCGGAGGGAACATGGCAAAATATTATTCATGATCACTCGTCTACATGGCTTGCTACATGGATTGAGAAATTGACTGGAAAAAGAAAATACGTATGGCTGCATGATTCATCTACGCTCCGACAGAGTAATGATAAAGAAAAGTACGACAAGGCGGTAAAACTCGAAAGACACATAGGAAAAGTTCAAAAGGAAATCATCAATAGAATGCTAAAAACTAGAGATATAAATCAGAAGAAAATTGCAACTGTGTGTTACCTCATATTCAGACTTGCAATGAGAGTTGGTGATGAAAAAGATCCTGAAGAAGCTGATACTGTAGGTGCCTCAACATTACGAGTAGAACACATTAAATTCCCTTATAATAGTGGTAAGCGATATATTGAATTTAATTTCTTAGGGAAAGATAGCGTTCCTTGGCAAAAAACACTTGAAGTTAATTCTGATGACACACAAGGGCTTTACAACAACCTCAAATTGTTTATGAGTAGCAAGGAAGGTGGAGATCATATTTTTGATGGGATAACATCTGGTAAAGTAAATGCGTTTTTGCGTAGTATAGATCCCAAAAACGTCCCAGGATTAACCGCGAAGGTATTCAGGACTTATATTGCTACTAAAACAGTAAAGGAATCTCTGGCAAATCCACCATTAGGAATAGATAAGAGTTCTTCAGAGGCACAGAAAATTTATGTTGCAAAGATGGCAAATTTGAAAGCTGCTATTACATGCAATCATAAAAAAGGTATTGACCCAAAAAATCCTGCAAGCAAGAAATCATTAGAACAATTTGAAGAATCCATTAAAAAAAAGCAAAAAACAATTGAAGAATTAAGAACAGCAATAGCTGAAAAGAAGTGGAAGAAAGAGATTCAGAAGAAAAGAATGGAAGAGAGGATAGAGAGAGGAGAGATGCAGCTCAAATTACAGAAAGAAACTCGGGATTACAACCTTGGGACATCTTTAAGAAACTACATAGATCCACGAGTGATGAGAGCTTGGCTATTACACATCGATCTGGACTGGAATACCATATACACTGCTACCCTGAGGCGCAAGTTCAAATGGGCCGAAAATTATAATGCTATTGATTTAAAACGTTTCTACCAAATACAAAAAGAAATACTGGGTCAAGAAGTTAATGCAGTTCAGCAAGAAACTCAAAACAATCCCAAACACATCCGAGACAAAGAATAAAAAACATCTTGACTAGTTGTACTGAAAGATCATTATTTGCCAGAGTAGATTTGTGCTGTGGCGTCACTATCTTAACTAGATATAATGCTTAAAATTAACAAAAATTGATATCCCCTGGTTAGCTTTTCACCATTTCCATAATTGTAGACTGTATAACTTAGCTACCATTTAACAAGCTGCGAGTCAAATCGTTTTAGCAAGATATCTGTCTCCCAGCTTTGGCCTCGGCCTAGGTGTTTTTAATTATGTCTTCGATAGCTTGGCTAAGGTTAAGCATGCATCTCTTCTTGGCATACCGCTCTACCAATTTTAGCTGAGAGGGTGTGAAACAAATGGGCATTGTTCTCTTATTAACGCTATTCACAATAACATACTCGATATGGAACATTATAATTCTTTCTATACACGCCCCATTAGAATGTCTTCCACGCATACTGCAGTTGAAAGTAGGTTTCCTAGAAAAATCGAACCTTTGCAATTAAGCTAGCCACAATATTTATCCTTTGGTCATAGCTTTGAGAGTATTCAAGTGAACAAAAAAAATAAAAAAGGGTTAACCCTTAGCCCTCACAATTTTTATTCTATCAAGTACCTTCCAATATTCTACTTCTCCACCCTGCACAAGCTTATCTCTCATATCATCTTCTATTGAAGATGTGTCAAAAACTTCAAACGTCTCAAGATCCATTATTTGGAGTGTCTTGCCGGAAATTGATATGACCTGACCATTTCTCTTATCAATTAGAGGAACCTCCACATTTGATGACACTGGGGAAACAAGACTATGTTTAGAACTATCGAAAACTCCTATTGCTGCCACTCTAGCTTTAGCAGAACCATGTTTTCCAGGTTTGCTATGATCATATGATACTATTCTACAAGGCTCTCCATCAATTACAATATATGAGCCAACTTTTAGGCTGCCAAGGTCCATTGGCTTACTCAATACTTATCAGAAAATATCTTTGTGTTACTATAATAAAAAAATAACGTAATGGACTAGCGTCTAGAATTGAATTACACAAAAACTAGTAAAAAAGAAACCTAACATTCTTTTCTACAGGCGAGTAAGGAATTGCAACTGCACTTGCGAGTTGTTCTATTATACTCTTATCGCGTTTGACGCGCGGCCTCTCCACCACAGTATCTTTCCAGTCCTAATTATCCTCAATAATGTGATCTGCCAAAATAAATTCATTATGACGTATTGATAAGTTGATGTTAACACCATTTTGTCATCAACAGGTTCCCTGGTAAAATTCTGAAGTTCAAGTAACTTATATCTATACGTTAGATGTATTTTCAGTTATTGATCGTATTCTCTCCGTACAAATAATCGGCTATAATAAATAGATTCTGTATGTATACGAGGATAGGAAGGTTACATATACGTTATAATACCCATTAATAAACTGTTACCAGATGACAACATCATCGGGAAAAATAAAACTCCTTGTGTCGGGCCTTCAGGCGTATTATTTTACGGAGAAGGGTATTATAAAGGCAGTTGATGATATTAGCTTTTCAATAAATGAAAGAGAATCACTTGGAATTGCTGGAGAGTCAGGATGTGGCAAGAGTAGTCTTGGTGCTGCGATTTTACGATCAATGCAAGCACCAGGGAGAATAATCGAAGGTAGTAGCATTATACTAAATGGTGTTGACATTGCAAGGCTTTCTAATAACGATTTTAATAAGAAGATCAGATGGAAAAAGATAGCCATGGTTTTTCAAGGGGCCATGAATTCACTTGATCCAGTTTACACGATAGGTGATCAGATGGGGGAAATTATGCAACAACATGAGTTCAAAGGCAATACAGAAGTAAAAATTTCTGAATATCTAAAAAAAGTTGGACTCGATCAGTCAATAGCAAAAAAGTATCCCCATGAGTTGAGTGGTGGAATGAAACAGCGAGTAATTATAGCTATGGCATTATTGCTTGAACCAGATGTGGTAATAGCTGATGAACCAACTACTGCATTAGATGTACTAGTTCAGGCACAAATAATTAATCTACTTAAGGGATTGAAAAAGGAAAGAGGGATGACAATAATTCTCATAACACATGACATGGCTATTATTTCAGAGATCGCAGATAAAGTTGGGATAATGTATGCAGGTCAACTGGTAGAATTTGGAAGTGCTGTTGAAGTTTACAGAAATCCAAAACACCCATATAGCCAGGCATTAATCTCTGCTATTCCTAAGTTACGTTCTGATAACAAGAAATTACAATTTATTAAAGGCAATCCACCAAATATGTTAAATTTACCTCCAGGTTGCAGGTTTTATGCACGATGTCCATATGCCATGAACGTATGTAAACAAGATCCTCCCAAAATAAAAACTCGAACAGGATATACTCTTTGCTGGCTTTATGAGGAATCATAGTAGAGTTATTAAAATGCATACAAAATAAGAACAAACAAATTCAAGGAACAATCACTTATTGATAAACTTTTCGACCTGCATGTATGTATTATTTCTATTTGTTCGGCTCAGTAGAAACCATGGAATATTATAATGAGGTTGGTCAGTCTGTGGATTATTCATAACATTGAAATAATATAATTACATAGAATGTTAAAGAAATTCATCTATTCGTTAATCTACTGCTAATAATGACTATGATGGAAAGATAGAAATTTATGTTTGTATACAACAAGATGGCAAATGCCTATCACAGATGCATCTAAGAAACAGATTGCTCAACAACGCAGGTTATTCTTTAAAATATGTTTTAAATGCGGAGGAAGAAATCCAATCTCTTCCACAAGATGTAGAAAATGCCGAGGTAGTCAGATGAGACTAAAAAATAGAACACTTGGAGTTAAAAAATAATTATTCTCTTTATTTTGAAGTTCATAAGACTACCCTTTTATCTATTAGATCCCCTAGCTTTAGATAGAAAGACTTAAAATCTGTCTGTAATTATTGATGTTGATTAGGATTTAGAGATTTATGAGATACCCTAAGGTAGTCCTTACTGCAGATCGTACTTTAATGTCTCCATATCGAGGAATATCGTTAGCATCATTTTTCGGTTGTGCACCAGCACTGGATCTAAACAGAAAACAGACTTCTTTATTATATCGTATTTTAGGCAACCAGGTTACACCTCGCCTGCTTTTCGATTTTATATGTAATCCAATTGGGCACACTAATGGCATTGCCCACTATGCTCCCTATGGTCTAAGAAAAGTAGAAGCCGCTCTGATAAGAGATGGTTATAGCAGGCAAGATGTCGTAGTTGCTCATCCAGATTACATTGAGCAATTTATAGGCCCAGAAACTCTAGCAGTTGGAACTTATGAAATGGATCCATTAGGTATGGGCCCAGTAACCATGACTTTTACTTATGGTCGTAGGCAAATGTCATATGATGAATTTTATTGTAGAGACTTACACCTTAGAATCAATGCTGCTAAAATAAGAAATAATAGTAAGGCCAAGGTGATTGCCGGTGCCTCTGGAACATGGCAATATAATTATGATCCTTCAAAAATTGAAGAATATGGTCTATATGGGATTGTAGAGGGAGATCTTGGTGGCATAGGTCCCGAGATTGATGGAGCGGGCGCTGGCGGAAAGTTCTTTGATGCTCTCATTGATGGAGAAATGGAAACAGCAAATCCATTCAAAAAAACTAAATTTAAGATAGATATTAAAGAATTCTCAAGAACAGGAAGAAAATATCATGGCCGATTTATCCATTACTGGGAAGAACCTTCAGTTGAAGAGATTCCAAACATTGTTAACCCGAGCATGCATGGCATGAGCGAAGTAATGCGTGGATGCGGGCGTGGATGCAAATTCTGCGATGTTACCCTTAGGCCACTAAGATATTATCCTGTTGAGAAGGTTCAAAAAGAAATTGAAATCAACATGAAATATGGTGGTTTAAAGAATGCGTGGATCCATAGTGATGATATTTTCGTATATGGGTTAAATCCAAGAACAACTAAGAACATGCAACCTAACCGTGAAGCACTTGAGGATCTTTTTACAGGTATAATGGCTACAGGTATTGAGCACACCAACCCGACACATGGAACTCTTGCTGGAGCAATTGCTGATGAAAGGCTTATTCCAAATGTGTCTAAAATCATCAGGGCCTCTCCAGACAATCATATTGGCATACAATGTGGGTTTGAAACGGGTAGTATAAGATTAATCGGAAAATATGCGGATAGAAAATTAGCCCCATTCAAGCCTACAGAATGGCATTGGGTCGTGAAAACAGGTGTAAAAACCCTCAACGAACACTACTGGGTTCCTGCATTCACTTTAATTATGGGACTTGATAACGATGAGACTCCAGAAGATAGCTGGGAAACAATAAGGCTTATTCATGAAATAGAAAGAGAACAACCAGATTCAAAATTCACTGTAACCCCACTAACATTCGTGCCAATAGGATTACTTGAAAAATCAGAGTTTTTTGACATTGGAAGTACTATGGATCCAGCGAAATTAGGCGTCATGTACAAAACTTGGCAACATAATTTTAGGTATGGAATTCAAAAATTCATGCATAAAGTCGGTCGTGATAACCCAATAAAGAATCTATTCTTTGCTACACTCGCAAGAACCCTTGGTGGCGTTCCACTCACCTCGATGGAAAGGTTTGCAAGACATAAGGGTCCAGAGCACGAGAAAGTAATTGAAAAGATCAAGGCAAGCTACTGGTAATGCTACTAACAAGATGTAATTAGCAAAGGCTAAAGCTTTAAACTAACTGTTACCATATTAAGATTTTATGCAAGGATCAATTGAGATAGATCTTAGCAGAGAAAGAAAAGTTATATATATTTTTTCGTAATGCCTTAAACTCAAGATGTATGTGCAGTTATACTCCTAACGAACTATATATTTTTCATAATTTACTGTATCGTGTATATATAATCCCTTGTTGGTTCTGTCCTGTTCTTAACCTTGCCTTGTATTTTTTATTTCTTGGCTTTGTCCTCAATCTATATCCACAACATGGACACCACAATCCATCCCATTTTATAAATATCTCACATATCTGGCAGCGTTTCTGTCCACTCGTATAGCGACCAGAAGCAGATGGCTTTTGTGCTCTGTGGCGTATACATATACCCTTACAAGTCATTTTCTTTGTTTATATCCTCTCCTCTCCTCCTCCTTCTATATGCAAAGGCACATATTGCTACAAACTATATATTGATATTTCCAAATTATATTTAGATCTATTGTAACATTAACTGGCCTAGAGCAGAGATATATATGATAGAAAAGATATCGTTGATTTATTGGTTAGCAAAAGTGGAGTATCTAAACATATGTTTTCAAAAAGAATTATAATTTATTCAATAATAGGAATTATTGCTATTGCAGCAACAATTTCTATTGCATTATTTCGAAATACTAATATTACTACTACTACGCCTCCCGGTAACCCGGTGGCCGATTCTAGGAAAGCTGCTATAGATAAGTTTCAATCCTTGTTTTGTGGGTCCAATACAACGCCACACTCAAATGAATTTGTCAATGAATACAAGCTTCCTGAGAATTGTGAAATGCCATTAGGAGTGGCTGTTGATAATGGCAAGATATGGTATGTGTCAACAAAAAACGGTGCTCTTGGAGCATACAATACAGTACATAACATTATAGAAAAGGAAATCATTATCCCAATCTGGAAATCCCGTGCAAATCCAATAGATTTCTCGCAAGTGTGGGCAGTAAAGGATGATGGAAAAGGGAACATATGGTTCACTGATGAAAAACAAAATGCAATATGGAGGTACATTAAATCCTCACAGACTTTTGACATGTATAAGATTCCAGCCAATTCTACTGAATTTGGTACAAGTTATCCTGTTTCGTTAGATTTTGATTCTAAGGGAAACGTCTACTTTGTAGGAATACGTTCAACATCACTATGGTTTGGAAATATCACAAAGATGAGAGATGGCACATCAAATGGCATTTCTGGGATTCCTATGCCTATTAAAAGTTTTTCAGGCATTGATCCGAGCCTTATAAGTACAGGTTCAGTCGCTGTTGATAATAGAAGAAATGCAGTGTGGGTTTCTATGCTTGCATTTCAGCAGAAAGGCGTGATTGTAAGGTATGATATTGGCACAAGGACATTCAAAATATTTGATATGCCCAAAGAGCTGACATCACCGGTAGGAATAGTCGTAGATAACTCGGGAAATTTGTGGGTTACAGATCACGGTACTAGTGTCTTTTATAAAGTTGATTCTTCTACTGGTAATATCACAAAGTTTGTTACTTCAAAAGCTTCCTCCAGGATTTTTGGAGGCAATAATACTCCGCCAGGAGCATACACTTTACCGTATTGGATTGAAAAAGCATCAGATGACTCTTTATGGTTCAATGAGCACACAGGTAATAAAATTGCTAAATTTGATCCTACCAATAACACATTGGTAGAATATTGGATTCCAACACAAAATAGATTATTTAGTTTATGTCAAAATGACAGCAACCAAACATGTGGAATAGCAAATGCTCTCCAATTTTCTGTTGGACAAAATAATAATAGTAAACAGGTATGGTTTACAGAATGGACAGAGAACAAGATTGGCAAGGTAAATGTACAAAAACAATTACCTTTTTCCATCTCCACATCTTCTGAAGAATTGACAATGAAGAGAGGTGAAAGTAGAGAAATTAAAGTAAATATCAAGGCGTCGTCTAATTCAACAATTAATATGATAGCGTCTGGAACTTTTACTCCAACTGGAGACCTTGGAAATTCCACAGGATCATTTAGTGAGCAAAGATTTCTAGTTAATTCAGGAAATCCAAAGCAAGTTTCTTTTATCTTTACTCCATCATCGGACTTGAAGCCTGGAAGTTATATTTTGATGATAGGTGCAGAGAATAGCGCTGTTTCGTATCTGAAAGCAGTGAAGGTTGACATTGTATGATACAAACTCCTAAATGTTCGAATACACTTTTTGTTATTTATGTTATTTTTCATTCAGCGCAATGATCCCAGGCATTTCATCGCCAGCGAGAAATCTTAGGGTAGCTCCTCCACCAGTAGATACATGGCTGACTTCACCCTCAGAAACACCTGCTTTTTTCATCGCTTCTAGAGTATCTCCGCCACCTATCAGTGTTTTTGAACCTCGCCAGAAAGCCAATGCCATATTTTTTGCAATGTTCATTGTTCCATTTGCAAAGAATCCAACTTCAAACAATCCCATTGGTCCATTCCAAAATACTGTTCCAAGTCCCTTTGCACCAACCTCAGCGGAATAACGTTCAACAGTTTCATTACCAATATCAAATCCTGACATGTTGTCGGGAATATCACCTTTCACCATACTTGCATAAGAGTCCTGCGGAGATGAAGCTATTATATGATCTGAAGGAAGCATTATTTTATCGCCAAAGGTTGAAAGTGCATTCGTTACCCATGACAAATGTTCAAAATCGATCGGCGAATTACCAGTCCTGACACCTTTTGCCTTGAGAAATGTATATGCAGCGGCTCCACCTATTAACACTTTGTCTGCTTTAGGAAGTAAATTTTCTAAGGCACCTATTTTATCTTTTATTTTTACTCCACCAACTACTAAAGTAAAGGGTTTGATTGGATTTTCCTTAATCATTGATAGATATTCCACTTCTTTGTTAAGGTTAAAGCCTGCAAGTCTTGTGTTAAATAACTTTGCTGCACCATAAGTAGAAGCATGTCTTCGGTGAGATGTGCTAAAGGCATCATTTACGTATATATCAGCTAATGATGCAAGTTGTTCAGAAAACAACAGATCATTTGTCTCTTCTTCTTTGTGAAAACGCAGGTTTTCTAATAATAAAACATCACCTTTGTCCATACTTTCTATTTCCTTACGAACAATTTCTCCTACGCAGTTATCAACAAATCTAACTCTGGATCTTCCAATTATTTCAGATAATCTCTTGGCTACTGGCCGAAGGGAATATCTACTTTGCGGCCTCTGTGGTCTACCAAGGTGTGATGCTAACACCACTTTAGAATCGCGTTTGGTTAGATATTCAATAGTTGGAAGAGTCATTCGAATTCTATAATCCTCTGCTATTAAACCATTATTCACACTTACGTTAAAATCAACTCTGACCAATGTGGTTTTGCCACTATATTGAGAATCCTCTAGATCAGAAATAATTTGAAGCATTTATACCGATTACCATAATTTGTAGAGTGACACAATAAACTTTGTGCCTACTAGTTTTAGTAAGGTAATAAAAAACAAAATTAAGACCTTATTTAGCATTAATTACTGCAAATTTGATAGGCAACAAAACGGTGAAGAATAACGATGTCTTACTTTCAGCTTTTCAAAGAATATAATAGATCTATTGCGTAATTACAAAGGAAAATCTCTTCAGGATGGTCAGTCTTACACTCTTTCTACAGAACCATGCCATTAGTTCGCATTATTCTGAAATTTACTAGTCCTGAGACTATACCATTTAAGATAACTATGCTGACATAGTCGCAATTAGATAGTTTCTCATATTCAGATTGAAGTGTTTTGTTCTGAAGTAATCCGTTATTTTATTCCTGAAATCTATGAATGAGTGATAGTAGTTGAGGATAAGAAGGTCATTCTTGGAAATGTTCCAGCATTCTTCAAGTACCATGAATTCAGGTGATGCTGTTGGCAACCATACTGGTATCAAGTTATTCTTGTGTTCTTCAAAATATGCTCTAACCTTCTTTGATTTATAATGTTGTGGAGCTCTGTCTAAGAATAAATAGCATTTTGGAAATTTGTAATGTATTTGTTGTAGGTAATCGAAGAACGAATTTTCATTAAATTTGTCGTATTGTCTGAAGAATTGCTTTCCAGTTATACTTAGTGCTCCAAAAAGACAAGAATGTTTGTGAGAACAAGTTACAGTAACTATTGGTCTTGTATTTCTTTCAATCCATACCTTTCGTACAATAGAATCAAAGAAGAAAAATGATTCATCTAGGGATACAGCTGTGAATCCCTCAGGAAGATTATCTAGTATTTTCTGCGCTCTTTTTTGAATGCTCTTCTTTCTTCATTTGAAGCTGTGTTAATATGTATTTTTCTTGGCACCTTCAGTTTAAAGCCCCATTTATGTAATAGTCTGTACATGTAAATGTAATGGTATTTTACCCCTCCTCCGCTTTCTCTGATTATCATATCTTGAATCTGTTTTGTACTCCACCCCTGTTTACTTCCTATTAATTTCCTCCTTATTTTAAGGACAATTTCTCGCGATAGTTTTGGCGGTCTACCACTCTTTGGTTTGTTTTTCAAGCCTTCAACTCCTTCTTTTGAATATCTTGCAAGCCAATCAGAAGCCCATGTTCTGCTTCTGTAAAGTTCCCTTGCTACACGAGCAGGAATCATATCATCAACTCTAACCTTCAAAACAAGCAATAATCTCTCCTTTACTTTTGGATCGGACTCTTTTTTGTACAGATTAGTTAATTCCTTCCTGTTAGACG
>JAFAQB010000415.1 GCA_019246625.1 Nitrososphaeraceae archaeon | reverse complement strand
TGCGGGCTCTGAGGGTTAAATCATCGCCGTTGGTGTCTTTTCTTTATTAATTGATGGTGCAACATTCAGTTTTCTTTTGTCCATCCGTATTTTGTCTTTGAACTGTTACATAAATCATAACATGGTATTGTTTGAATATTGTTATGTGTTTATCATATTATTCAATTCTGACTGATTTCACTGGAAGATAAGATCATCCAATATGAGCTTCAGGTGCAGATATAGTGCCTTTCATTTTGGGAAAAAAATATTGTATTGGAGATTATTGTGCTGGTCGCTGAGTAGCCGATATACCTGTAGTATTGGGTGTTATCTGCACTAAAGTATTATAAACTGCAGTCATATTTTGGCCTGGATATTGAAGATATGTATATAGTAAATAATATCCTGGTCTTACTGTCTGTGGTATGACAAAACTTCCAATCTCACCATGGTAGCTTCCGAGTGTGATTGGTGTCGAAAATGCCATATCCACTTCAGGATCAATATCTGAAATAGATTGGTCGGTTGGTGGAAAGGGAGAAGTTATTGGAGTTAATGTTACAGCCGCTGAAGAGTACTTTATATCTGAGTCGGTGCTCGAATTTATGGCGAACTTCTCGCCGGCTCGAAGTCTGGGAAAAGATTCGGATAATCCATAATCAGGATTTGAGACAGCCACATTATGTTGGCCTGGAATTTTTGGGTTATTTCCTAGGAGTATAAACTCTTGATCAAGCGATGCATTTTGGGCATTGCCATATAAAAGGCTTACATCATCTGGAAGTTTTAGAATATTGCCAGTGCCTAACCGCAGGTCCTTTGACAAGCTCTGTTGGGCATAAACAAGATTCTTTTCAAAAAAAGGGCAGCCCGTGCCAGAAACAAGAAGGAATATGATAGACATTGCAATAAAGACTATGCTTGCTTTCCTCATCGCCATAATAATTATATACTTTTATTTAAATTAAAATATAAACTATGAGGCGAACTTATGACAATCCAATTCATAATAAAATATCATCACAGAAGAGAATCAACCTGTGTATTACTATGTTACTACACGGGTGACTGCCGCAGCTCTTGCAAAATGTTCCAAAGTCGCGGAACACAAAGACAAGTACAATGCTCAATCGCCTGTCATTAAAAATCTCTTTCCTTCTCAGACTTCCATCTAAATAAAAACCACCCATTACAATAGATCTTAAAAAGGAATTCCAATGAAAGAACTATTCATATTGATGGTAGTGGCGAACGTTGTTGACATTGCCACTTTGATCACGTCTGTATCATTGTATCGTTGGTGTTATTATTGCTGCTGTTCTTATGGAATCATACAAATGGAAAGCCTTTGTTCACTTAGATACTCTATCTTATATCAACAAATAGATATAACCAATTAACTATGCATTGTAACTTATTGCAGTTACACTTTTTCTATTAGGAAAATAGTCATTAAAGCATTCTGTTTGTCTTCAATGTATTGGATTGTTCGTTAAATAACTAACTAACTTTAGCAATCTGGCCAGAAAAAATAGGTGTTGAGTTTTAGCGATAACTGGTTTGTTATCTCTTTTGTATTATGGCCTTGGACACAAAAAACGGTGAAGCTATCATTTTCTTATATACATCCAAAGATTGAGGATCGGAGTCAACCCTTAGGTTAACAATCTTGTGTAACTCTCCATTATGACAATTTTCTGGGCAATCATCCCATGCTTCGTTCCAGTAGCTTATTGCCTTTATCCTTGGATAAATGCCATTTTCTATAGAAGTTAATGCGTCGTGTATCCACTGTGATTTATTTCCCATAGCAGGATCTTCCATAGTGGCCATTTCAAATACAGCTATTGGCTTTGTCTTGTTTCCAAGATTAGCCATAACAGGATAGGCTTGGTTCATTATTGAAATAAACGACTCCCAATCAGTACCTTTCTCGAAGCTACCATAGGCAGATATTCCAATCCAGTCTACATAGTTATCGCCTGGATAATAGTTTGCTACATTATTCCAGCTCTGGTTTGACAGCCAGTCTGTATCCTGTGGTGGATATATATGAAAAGCCCAAGTGATGTTTGTTACATTCATTTGCCTTGAGAGGTCGACAATATGTCTATAGACCTGTACATATTTCTGAGGTCCGTCTGGATTGTTAATAACACCTGACCATGGAAACCAATGTCCATTCATTTCAGGCTCTATGTCTACCATGATAGGCACCCCTGCTTTCTTTGCATCAATCATCCATTGTTTTATACCATCTTGTCCATCGTCGAATTCTCCACGTATTATGCCATCCTGGGAATATTTTTTGTCCTTACTGCCTTCAACATAATCTGATGTTCTTGGCATTATTCTAAGAAAGGGGACCACACCTAATTGATGAATTGCTTTTACTGCTTGAGTAGGAAAATGTATTCCTGATTCATTCCAATTATTGCTAAAATAGGCCCACGTAATATTTTTGCCAACTAATTGCTCAAAATGTGAAATATTCTTTATATTAATCTGGTCTTCCAATCCTCCAAAATCAGTAAGGGCTGAAAGGTAAACGCCTTTTGTAGGGGGAACTATTTTCTCTTCATGCGTATCAACCGGCGAGACAGTATGCCTTACTGTAACACGAGTATAGCCAATATTAGATAAGCCATGTTTATCTGTCACTGTTAATTGAAACTCCAAGACAGTATTATTTTTAAGGTTTGAAGGAGCTGTAAATGTAGCTCTAGCTGTATTAGCACCAGTTAGCATAACAGCAGGACTACCAGCTGTTTGTTTCCATGTAAATGTTGTTATTGGGTTGCTAGAAGGATCATGACTAAAGCTTGCACTTCCATCTAATGTAACAGTTGAGCCTTCATAAACCACTTGGTCAGTACCATAAGGATGACCAGTGTCAGCTACCGGTGGCGTACTAGAGGTCGATAATAGTCCTGAACCTATATTTCCAATAGGTAAATACGCTATCACAAGAAACACAACTATAAGGATAACTAAGAATAATGCTATCGTTAAATTCTCAAACTGCTGAGTCTTACTAGGCATATCCGTTGATAGTAGTGACACTATTCCTAAACCATTCAGCTAACTCATCTGATGTGCTTTCTGGCAAGTACAGTAGTAATATGCAAGTTAGGAGATACCACACCGGTGGTGTGCCAAGTATTATTACTGAACAACTCGTAGCCATACTATTATTATTTCACTATTCTTACCATAGTATTGTACACAGCGGTTACACCTTGGGATGGATAATGAAGAGATACATCTAAGAGATAATATCCTGGACGTGTTGTCTGTGGTATCACAAGATTGCCAATACCACCTATATAACTTCCCACAGACGTTAATGGCGTCTGCTGCGTCAAATTATCTTCAGGATCAATATCTGAAAGCTTGGTACCGGGTGGAAGAGAAGCTATTGGAACTAGTGCTACGTTAACCCTACTATATACGATGTCTTGATCAGTAGTTGAATTTATTCTGAAATTCTGTCCTACTCTTAGTACCGGAATTGTATCATTTAAACCATAATCAGGATTCCTGATGGCTGCCTTAGTGTTATTGCTTGCTAATAACGCGAACTCCTGATCCAAAGATGTAGCATTGCCGTTGCCATACAGAATAGTTACATCTGGAAAATTGAGAATATTATTTGTGCCTAGTCTTTGCGTTTCGGGTAGGCTATTATCAACAGGTACTTGTGCATAACTAGGCTTAATTGTAAAAAAGGATAAGTCTGTATTTAAAACAAAAGCCAGCACCATGAATGCTGGTATTACTGACATACCTAATACCACAACTATTTTTCTCATAGTCATACAATAAATTGATACTTTATTTCTATTTAAATCATGCCTTATTACCAATTTGACAAGCAATTATAAGGGTTAAGGTTAGACTTAGGAACATGCATAATGAGAATAGCATTGAAGCCAAGGGATCGTTTGAATCACTCCCCTATACTACAATAAGGCCCTCCCAACAAATTATTCTCAGTGAAGAAGAAACACGAGGATTCTATAGTTTACGTCCAGTCCAACAGATTATAAATTTATTAACTAAAGAAATTAATGAATTAAAACCAGTATTTGATCTGCAATACACTTGCAGATATCCTTCAGTAGAACGTATGTCAGAATTAAAGCCACACGAAGTGCCAGGATTGCTTGAGCACATGACCTCATATCATATCCTTGAGTCACATTTACATGAAAAAATCATTGTATGTGACAGGTGTAGCTCTCCAAATCTCGCAACAAGATATTTGTGTCCTCATTGTAAATCTATGAGTATTTCGAAACATCGAACTATAGAGCATGTTTCATGTAGCTATATAAGTATTGAGGATGAATTCCTGATTGCAAAAAATAATGATAATGCTATAAACGAAGGCAATAGTAATAATAATAATTTCATCTGTCCTAGATGCAAAACTAAACTACATCCAAATAGTCCTGACGTAAAAATTAATGAGGGATGGTTTTTCTGTAATGACTGTTCACAAAGGTCTCGTGAGCCAGTTGTCGTATATTTTTGTAGAGAATGCGAGAGGATGATGTTTGTAGGAGACGTTGATTTCAAGAACCTATATGCATATACATTAAGTAAGAGTGTTGATATGTCTAAGGTTATTCTCATAGAACCTATTAGAGAAATTCTAGAGCAAATAGGATATCAAGCTGAAAGTCCAGGCTATATCACAGGAAAGAGTGGAATCAAACATCGATTTGATATTGTATGCCATGGGGAAAATAAAGCTATAGTAATTGATGTGAGATATTCTGACGTAATAGTAAATGAATCTGATCTGATAAAACTTTTCGGTGCCGCCTTTGATGCCAAAGTCGATAGATCAATAATGATAGCAATTCCTGATGTAACCGATGCCACATTTAGTCTGGCAAAACAATACGGTATTATAGTGATTAAAGGGAAAGAAATGAAGGATGTTTCTACAAAATTAGAGAAGGTGATGCGATCATTATTGTCATCAACCTCTCATAAGTCTGCTATATGATATTTAATATAGAGAATAAAGTCTAAAAATATCAAGTGTTGCTAAAGCTAAAAATAGTCATTTGTATGATATATAGTTTAAATAAATAAGTTAATTAAATAATAATGCTTAAAACACATATTGATAATAATAAGTACAAATAATGGTCTAGCGTAAATATATGGTTTTCATCGAAACCTTGAACTGGAATTGAAAGCCGGCATTCCAAAAATAAAGAGGATGGTATCTGTATTTACGATCACTGTTCTTCTATTATCAGTTTTCTCGTTCCTCCTTATTCAAAATCCATTGATGCCAGCAGTGTTGGCTCATGATGTTAATGTAAAGAACAAATCATTAATTAATGATATAGCGGACAAAGTAACCACAGCTGATGATACCAGTAAAGCAGCAATAGAACAAATCCTTCAGCAGATACAAACTCAAATAACGCAAAGATCAGGCCAAGAAAAGGCCACTGCTGCACTTAAACAAATACAATCACTTATTGAATTGAATCCTACCGGTACCCTATCTCAATC
>JAFAQB010000357.1 GCA_019246625.1 Nitrososphaeraceae archaeon | reverse complement strand
TGGTTTTGAGGTTCTTGTATTTTTCGATGTATTTTTAATGTATCAAACGGCTATTATACATTCAGCGACTTGATAGTTGGTAAACTCAAAATATTCATTGCCAAACAGGCCAAAGCCAGCATTGGCAAAAAGTTTGGCACCTAATTGTTGGGTTTGATATTCTTCAACTCGTTGGATTTCAGGGATAGGTTTATCTTTTTATTCTTTTAACAAGTTCAAGTATCTGTCTCGGTCTAGCACTTTGGGGAAGGCGCCTCTCCTTTCCTGACGTACCCAATAACTTTCTACTCTGCGAGAAATCTTGCTCTCTCGCAGATGCTCATTTATTATATCAATGGTCCCCTGTTTTAATAGTGCATTTGGGTTATACTTACAACACGTACAGTTTAGCGTATCAAATGGAAAGTATCTACCAAAGACATGCTGCAAAGATCTTTGTCTTACCATGTTCATACTTTCCTTTATATGGAGTCCATTCAACATCTAGGGCAGCTGAATCTTTGACCTCTGGTTTGTAGCTTTCAATTTTGCAGAGCCCTTTCTTTGAAACAGCAGAGGCAGTGGTAGTAGTAATTGCCATCCTTATGATCCGGCCTCCTCTTCATCACTACTGTCTATGTCATCGCTCGTTAGGACACTAGCAAATTTTGAATGCCTTATTTGCAAATGGCTGCTATCGGTTTTTTCAATTTCCTCTCCTTCAGCAATAGATGGAGTACCATTTTTATAAGAACCTAGAGACTGCACTATATGAATAGCCCTGCTATCTGAGGTTTCTGAGGACACTTTAAGAGCATCCACTGTAGTTTTTCGTTCTAATGGTCTTCTTGTGATACTGCTATTTGCTTCTTCTCGCTGTTGTAGTTCTTTGTCTGTATTATGATTGGTCTGACTTTTAACCGCTAAATGCTTAGTCTCTTCCGTTATACCTTTACCATGTTCTTGAGTGTTTTCTTGTGTAGATACTCCCTATACATACATACATTATTTTTGAATTTTTGGTCGGGTTGTAAAGAATTGCTGTGATTGTATCAGAAATGTATTAGAAAAATCGATGTTAACCAATTGTTAACATACCCACATAGTCATTACGTAGGGGGCTTTAGAATCAATTATTATAAGTACAGATAATCTTTGGTAATTCAATTTAATTGAGATATCTCATTGACTTCCTATCCTTAATGTATTTAACTTTATTATATCCACATGTTATATACACTTAATTAACAAATAAAACTCTGTTTCTGATTTTTCCGAGCTTTTCTATTTCAACTTCTACTATGTCATTATGCTTTAGATATTTTAAATTTGATGACATAGATAGCGCAGTTCCCGATGGTGTGCCTGTCGATATAATGTCACCGGGCTCAAGGGTCATAACCTTACTCAGGCTGTAAATGATTTTGCTTATCTTTAAGACAAGGTTCTTTGTCGATGAATTCTGTCTAATTTCACCATTCACCTTTGTTGTGATATGAAGATCACAAGGATTAGAAATCTCATCAGTAGTTGTTAGCCATGGCCCACATGGCCCAAATGTATCAAAGCCCTTTGCTCTACTGTATTGCTTGTCGAGAAATTGCACATCACGTGCAGAAACATCGTTGAATACAAAATACCCAACAACATATTTCAGGGCGTCATCTTCATCTATTCTTCTACACTTTTTGCCTATTGCAAGAGCCAACTCTCCCTCATAATCCAATTCCTTTACAAAATTTGGGCATACAATATCATCCATTCCTCCTATTAGACTCGTTCTTGGCTTTAGATAGATGACAGGTTCTTTAGGAGGGTTCTTTCCAAATCTTACCCAAGTTCCCTGATCAGTATAGTTGAATGCCAAGCATATTATTTTGAAGGATTTCATTATTGGTGGTAGAAGATGGAACTCATTTACTTCATGGATAAACGATAGTCTGCTTAGATGATGATCTTGTATCTGTTGGATATAATCTGTGAACAGAAATTCTTCTACATCAAGTGGTAAAACTAAGTCTGTTTGATCGACTAACTCATCTCTAGTGATAGCCTTTCCATTCTCATTGACAATCGCAAAAGTCTCTTGCCCATATTGTAGAATTCTTGCTACCTTCATCGTTTAACATATCGTACAATACTATATAATATATATAAACAATTTCTTAAATTTCAAAATCATTGTTAATTTATTGTTAAAAGTAATGATATTTTAAGTAATTGATTAATACAATAAGATAAACTATATGGTAGATAATGATGATTTACTAATCTTGTTGTTGTAATGTACTAATCACATCAATTTCTAAACATAGAATAAAAATAGAAAAGAAGTCAAGACAGCCTCTGTTTCAAGCTAATTTTTACTATCATAGCCCAAAGTCAGATCAAAAACATGTACTTCTTCAGATGTGTTTTTTAAAGAGAAGGCGTGAATTTGATAAGGCTGTCATTTACCCTTTCGTATGCATATGCTAGTGACAGAATCTTTTCTTCTCTGAATGGAGGTCCTATTATTTGCGCTCCAACTGGCATACTGTCTTTACTACTAAATCCAATGGGAATGCTAATTGCAGGTAATCCTGTACTGTCAAACGCAATAGTATGTCTACTTAGTGCCTGATAGATTTGTAATGTTTTGCCACCGATATCCACCATTTGTTCGTCAAACCCAGGAGCAGTGAGAGGAGTTGTCGGCATTACAAGTACATCAAAATTCTTTAGTACTCTCACAAATTCATTTCTTAGTTCCTTTCTAAATTTGTGAGCGCGTATGTAATCGACTGCAGATACTTCTGTTCCTTGCATCAACATTCTTCGTACATCTTCACCATAGTCTTCTGATCTTGTCTGCAACCATTTGAGGTGAATTTCTGCTGATTCTCCAAGTCTTAGTGGTCTCCATGATTCATAGATTTTGTCAGTTTCTCCTATGTTTATATCAAAAACAGAAATGTCCATTGACTTTATAGTTTCAATAAAATCAAGGAATGCTCTATATACTTCTGGCTGCAAATAATCGAAAAAGTACTCTTTGGGTATTCCGACGGATATTTTCTTGCCAGTGGTCGCTGCTTCATCATCTTCGACAATTCTAACATAATCGGCTACTTTTTTATTTTCAGTAGTCAAATCAAGATGATCCTGACCAGCAATAATCTTCAATACTGCAGCTGCATCCCATGCACTTCTTGTTATACATCCAACATGATCTAGCGAAGGTGCTAAATCAACAATCCCATATTTGCTTACTCTTCCATATGTGGGTTTTAAGCCAACAACACCACATAGTGAAGATGGAACTCTAATAGAACCACTTGTGTCTGTCGCTAAGGACACAGGTACCATACCTGCTGCTACTGAAACAGCTGAACCTCCACTTGAGCCTCCTGATAGTTTAGAAGTATTCCATGGATTTCTTGACGATCCATAATGTGGGTTTACATTAGTTATTCCACATGCAAATTCATGGGTATTATTGGTACCGATTAGAATCGCACCTGCTTTCTTCATTTTTGAGACGGAAGTTGCATCTATATTTGAAAAGTAATCAGACATTATTTTCGAGCCTGCAGTGCATTTAACTCCCTCTGCATAGATAACGTCTTTGATTGAAAATGGGATACCGTGTAGAGGACCTATGTATAGACCTTGCTTGATTTGTTTTTCAGCTATTTTTGCATCCTGACGTGCTCGCTCTTCAAGAATAGTGATGAAGGCATCTAGAGATGGGTTAAATATATTGATTCTTTCTAAGCAGTTTTCAACTAGCTCCAATGGAGACAAATCTCCATTCTTTATTCTATCAGATATTGTTTTGATGCTTGTTGCTGCAATTAGACTGGTCATTGTTCGGCTCCTTTAAAAGCAGACTTGATACCCTTTACGAACTTGTTGGAGTCAGATACCCAGCCAAATACCCCACCCTGCATCTTGATTTGCTTTATTGCAGCCTGATAGTTACCATAATCTGTAGCACCAGTACCATCTTTTAGTAGAGTACACCAATATCCATGATCATTTGCCTCCCTCATTATAGTATGTACGCATACATCGGTGGTAATTCCAGTAATTACTATGTGAGTTATTCCCAAGTTTTTTAAAATCAATGGTAAATTACTCTGGCCAAATCCTCCTTTCCCTGCTTTATCTACTACATATTCTCCTGGAACTGGGTACAGATCATCAATTATGTCCCAGTTCTTTTCTCCTCTTACTAGCAATCGTCCTAATCCACCTTGCGGAATGTTGCCAATTCCTACACCGTCTCCAATGATTTTGCTGCGAAGGATTTTGTTATATGGGGCGTCTGAAAGGTCTGGAAGGTGTCCTTCCCTAGTGTGTATTACTTTAATGTCGGTTTCATTTCTTATCGTATATAGGACATGCATGATTGGCTTTATAGGAGCTGAAGTTAGTCCAAGATCATAGCCCATAACATCAACATATCCTTTTGGACCACAGAAATCGACTTGCATATCTATGCTTAAAAATGCAGTCCTAGCTGAGTCGAATTCAACGAAAGCCTTATCACCAAAACGTGGGCAATCTTCTACTTCTACTTTGAATAGTTTACCTTTTGGAGGACCATATAGCCAAGTTGGGAACTCAAAAGTATGTGTCTTTTTGAACTGTTCGTAGTCTTTTTCGGCTTTGTCTAGTACCTCGTCCCTTGCTGCCGAAACAAAGTCTTTATTTGGAACCGCGGATTGTGGAAGATTTTTTTTGCGGTTCATCTCTTACTATCTCCTCTTATTTGTGATGAAGGTGATGAATTGAACCACGGTGCCAAAAAACCGACCAGCCTGTCTATTT
>JAFAQB010000342.1 GCA_019246625.1 Nitrososphaeraceae archaeon | reverse complement strand
AGGAAAGGTAGCAGAACCTGTTGTATCTCATGCTTTGGAATGGACTTATGCTAACATTCAGCGCAGGAACAAAGGAAGCAGCAGCAACAGCGTTATCGTAATAGTAATGATGGTCGGCATCATCATTCTTATTATTATACAAATAATCACAAAACAACGAACCAACTATGTACATTGTATAAGTTATACTCCCTCTCCTTTGTAGACTCATTGCTTTTAATGAGGTAGCATATACTTCTGATATTCCTGTTTCGCTGTGTGTATGAGCAGGAGAACAAAACCCTGAAAAGAATATCTATTGATGCAGAAGGTCCTACAGCATGTTTACGCTATGAAATTATTAGTTGTATGAGTGAGGCAGTTTTGATTATGTTGAAGAATACAAAAGGCTATCTCATATTTCTTTTACCGCTACCGCAACCATTGTCTTATCTACCATCTGGTTTAACAATATCTTCAGTAACGAGTTTGCTATCTCTATAATGCCTTCATGGTAGTGGTTGTGATAGTAGATAAGGTTATTTTCCAAATAAGAGAGGATAGAGATGTAAAGACGTCTTCTACATGCCAGCAGAACACTGCCTTTATTTTGCAGAAATTAATAGAACAAGGAAATAAAAAGTGTCTCTATATATAGGTATATAGAGGAAAGAGGAAAGCAATATTGTGATGTATGACTGAACTTTTAGACAATAATCTATTGATTAAAAAATTCAAAGAATTATCAGAAAAGAATGAGTGTGGACTAATTTGTTATGCATTACCAGGATATCCAAATTATGATTATACTAACAAAAACAACAATGATGATTATCATGATCATAATAATACCACTTTGCAAATAGTCTCAGCCATGGTTGAAGCTGGAGCAGATATAATTGAATTAGCAATTCCTTTCTCTGATCCAATAGCTGATGGGCCCATCATTCAAGAAGCTTCATATCAATCGTTAAAGGCGGGAACAACTCCACAAATGTGTTTAAAAATAGCCCAAAAAATTAGGACAAGATATCCACAGCTGCCAATTCTTGTTATCACATACTCCAATATTCTCTTTAAATTAGGATTGGAAAACTTTATCAAAAAATCTTGTGAAAGTGGGATAAACGGTTTCATCATTCCAGATCTGTCAATTGAAGAAGCTGATGAATATATAAAGGAGGCTTCAAGACTAGAACTGGCAACAATATTTTTAGCATCTCCTAATACTAACGAGATTAGGCTTAGATCTATTGCCTCAAAGTCTTCAGGTTTTTTATATTTGGTATCAGTATATGGAACAACTGGTATTCGTAAGTCAATTGATAGTTATACGATAGATACTATAAAAATTGTAAAAAAAACCTTAGGTAAAACTATTCCGATAGCAGTAGGATTTGGTATAAGTAAACCACTACATGGTAAAGTTATGATCAATGCTGGTGCAGATGCTATAATAGCTGCAAGTGCGCTTATCAATATAATAAACAAAACAAAAGACAATAACCATGACAATAATAACGATGACAATAGACAAATGTTGGAACAGATTCGATATTTTGTAGCAAGCATGAAGAAAGTTTGCAGGAAAGAAAATAGACATTCCAAGTAAAGTTGCAGAAATAACGGTTGTCGTAATCCATAAAAAGTCAATAAATATTGACCTTGTATCATATATGCAATCTGGCATAAAAAGGCGTATGAAGCGAGCGATAGTAATTGAGAAGCTAGGATATGACAAAGAGGTAGGTGACATGTGCATATTTTGTCTCAGATCTACTGGCAATGAGAATATACCCGTTTGTCTTAATTGTATACAGAATGAAAACTTCTATCATTCACTAGGTATCTTAAAACAAATGCTTCGTGATAGAAGAAAAACTCAAACATAGCATAAAAGCAGCAAAATTATAAGAAATGGAAAGACTATTGAAGAAAAATAATAAGGAATAAAGCATTATAGTCCTGTATATCCGCAATTTAACCCAAGTAATCATAGGTTCCCAGTAACGGATATTGTCTTGATATCGTAGAGTGAAGACAACGGGGACAGATTAGGGCTTTACGCTACCTAGTAACTATATGTCTTTCCATTAGATGACCTTGTATTTTTCATAATAGCATTCAGGATTCGTCATATTTATCATCAATTCTGTTCACACTTGGCTGTGTCTTAATAATAATAATAATGATAATAATACGAATTTTGGTCGTCATACAAGTTTAATCTAATATAGATCTAGAGCTTAAAGAAAAGATTCAAGTCTATCTATCATAAGGTGTAAATTTTTCCTGTAACGAAATTATGTTAACAGATAATATTGATATGTTATCATGGAGTGAGTACGCTATGACCACTCAATCCCTCACCAATGAATCGGTAGATGTAGTAGTTCGACGGGCCACTCATCTCCTCGCAGGCCTTGAAGATCGCCTTCCGGCCTTAGGTGAATTATACCGCGATCTTCACCTGCATCCAGAACTTTCTATGCAGGAGCATCGAACTGCTGGCATAGTTGCACAACATCTTCGCAACTCTGGTTATGAAGTAACAGAGGGAATTGGAAAGACAGGTGTTGTCGGCATTCTGCGCAACGGAGAAGGTCCCGTTGTGATGCTCCGTGGTGACATGGATGCACTTCCTATTAAGGAGCAGACCGGCGTTGATTACGCAAGTGAGGTCTTTGAAACCACGTCAGATGGAAGCAAAGTCCCAATCATGCACGCATGCGGCCACGACACACATGTGACATGCTTGATTGCTACAGCAGAGATTCTGGCCAACAAATCTGAAGCATGGCGGGGAACCGTTTTTATCTGCAGCCAACCTGCTGAGGAGACTGGACAAGGGGCTGAGGCAATGCTGCGCGATGGATTATTCAAGCAATTCCCGCGGCCCGACATCTGTCTTGGACAGCACGTTTGGCACCTTGCCGCTGGAACGGTTGGTCATAATGCAGGTGTAATTATGTCTGCTTCAATCAATGTAGACGTTAGACTTTTTGGCAAGGGCGGACACGGCTCTGCGCCACAGGTGGCCATAGACCCAGTAATTATGGCCTCCTCACTAATTATGAAGCTACAGACCATACGTTCTCGTGAGCTTGCAGGCGACGTTCCTGCCGTGGTCACAGTAGGATTTGTTAACGCTGGTGTTAAACACAACGTCATTCCT
>JAFAQB010000335.1 GCA_019246625.1 Nitrososphaeraceae archaeon | reverse complement strand
GAGAAATGTTCAAAGATAATACGCTTCAACTACTAGCCATTCTGCAAACATCCTATAACTCTTTCTTCCCTTCATACTGGCGTATCATCACCAATTATAACACCATATGCTGCCATACTGTGAATATGTATGTGGTTGCTCTTTCTGCATAGAAATAACTGAATTCTCGCATTTCTTATTAAAACACGCAACATGGTGTTTGCTAATCTGACATACCTTGACTACTCTCTCAACAGGTACATTGTATTATGCTCTTACAAAGCTTTGATGGATTTGTGTGAAAGAAGGGTGGTTTCTACTGAGCCATAAATCCCATTTCAAATAAATATGAATTCCAATGAATTTAATAGTTTGAGCCTAGCTAGATTGATGTTAATACTATGGAATATGTAATCCATACTTCCAATCATGTATTTTCATCTCATTTACAAATGAAACAAGCGCATCTTCAAGTGATTTTAATGCATTCTCGCCCTTTTTGATCGTTGCTATCTTTGGAGATCCAGTAGTACCTGTATTTGTTAACTCATTGAATTTCCAATATATTCTTACGCCGTTGTCAGGTAATTTTGGAATCACGACTTCTGGGGCAAGATCCATGTTTACCAAATCTGGACGTATAGCAAGCATAACAGATGTTTCAGCTTCACCACCATGACCAAGTCCATTCCAAACTTCAAATAGATCGTTTCTTATTTCCCCAACCAACACCCACCATGATTCTATACATGCAATTACTACATCAGGATATTTGTCCTTCGTTACTCTTGCAGCCAATTCTATGGGGGCAATGTTTCCGTCATGCCCATTTATTACGAGTATTTTATTTATTTTATTTCTAACAAGACTTTGAAAAAGGTCTTCGATAATTTTTACAAGCGTATCAGGCTGCAAACTCATGGTCATTTTAAATTCTGAGTGATGTGAGCTAACTCCATATGGTATAGCTGGAAACACTATTGCATTTCCAATTCTTTTACTAATCCTTTTTGCTAAATCTATCGGAACGATAAAGTCCGCGCCAAATGGTAGGTGATCACCATGGTTTTCGCATGCACCAATTACCAATATAGCCACAGTTTCACTATTCACTTTTTTAATTTGCATTGCATTCATCTCCTCAACAATCATGATTCTGTCAAAGAATTATTGGTTATGGCTATTATTACTTGCTATGTATCAATCAAGTTATTAACGGATTTGTCATTAGAATCGCAATCTATTCCTTTGTAACAGGTGATAGCAGAAAGTGTTATGCTACGTATGTAGTGATAGCTTGTAATATATACTAATGCTAATACATTTAGATATGAAAAGTGGTTAATCACGTTAGATTGCGACTCTATCTCCATGCTGTTAGTAGTTGCCATCAAGATGATGACTTTCCCTCAATTGCGATCTGAGCTAGAAGACGCAAAAAAGAAGAGAATTACTAGACCTGCCTTTCTTTATTACTTTTCTCTATCTAAGCCTGCTTCTGACGATCCCCAAGTACCTACAAAGATAGGAGGATGGGGCTTTTGAAATGGTTTTGGTGCCATAGATATTTTCTCTTGAAATTATTTGCCAGCATAACCTATGTATGATAGTGTTGGAGTGTTAGACTTGGCGTTATCCTATCTTCTTCTTATCGCTATTCCAAAATATATGAAAAATCTCTAATGCTTCATTAAATCTACTCCATCTGTTTTCAGTGTCAAAAGGAATCCCACAGACATCATAATCTGCTTTATGGGATTGGGATTTATACCTCCGATAGATAAAGAACCTCTACTAAATAACAAATAAAATATGCTCAAGAAATAGCTATCTGAGGTACTGGAGCTTTGGAGGTTTTTCTATCATATATCTATATGATAGAATTGGAGAAGGAATTACCAATAAAAGCTCTATAGAAGTAGCAAATCCGCTACTTAGCATGGCTCATAGTATCTATTAGATTCAAAACTGGCAAGTTATATGATATGAAAGAGGGCTTTGAATCTCAACAGGTTATAGATTCAAGGGTAGCTCAAAAATGAATACACAATAATATCATTCTGGCATACAAACAGAGGCTATAATGGCATTTGATAATGAAGAGTTGCACAGAATCTTCGTCCTAGCCAAATAAGTACGTTCTGGGAGGTCAAGAAGTCTCGTATTTCGCTTTTGCATTCAATAGTTATTGTTCGACAAGGATTCCTTTGTATTTTATCTGATCATGATGAATGCGAATCATCTAGTATGGATTATATGTGAATTACTTGCAATATAACGATAGAAGTATTACCCAATAATGCAACGATCATCGTCAGTTATATGCTCATTATGTAAAAGTGATCTGATAATAACGGATTCCGAATCAGCAGAAGTTATTTGTGGGAAATGTGGCATGATTATTTTAGACAAGATTCAAGAGAGTGATCGACCAGAATGGAGGGCTTTCAATTCTGAAGAAGTAAATAAGAAGAACAGAAGCGGAACTCCCATCTCGCTAGCCTATCATGATATGGGCTTGTCAACTGTTATCGACAAAGCTAATAGAGACGCTAGTGGACACAAAATAAATGCATCTGTGCATTCTACAATGAAGAGACTAAGAGCATGGGATTTTAGAACAAAGGAACATACTTCTACAGATAAAAATCTTATGCTAGCTTTTAATGAACTTGATATACTAAAGGATAAACTTGGATTATCATATGCAATAGTAGAAAAGACTGCATATATCTATAGAAAATCTCAGGCAAGAGGATTGACAAAAGGAAGAACAACAAATGCATTACTGGCTGCTTCTGTGTACCTTGCCTGTAGAGAAATGGGAATTCCAAGAACATTAAAAGACATAACGGCGGCCAGTAATGTAAGTCGTAAAACGATATCAAGAATGTATAGGCTACTAGTCTTTGATCTTGATCTCAAAATTCCATTAGCCGATCCAATGAAATGTATTGCCAAAGTCGCAAATAATGCTAACTTGACCGAAAAAACAAAACGCAAAGCAATGAGTATTATGAATGATCTTACAACAACAGAAAATGAAATATTATTATCTGCTGGAAAAGACCCCATGGGATTTGCAGCAACAATTCTTTACATGTCGTGTTTAAAGACTGGTGAAGAGAGAACTCAATCCCAAATTGCTCATGCATCTGGAGTAACAGAGGTCACTATTAGAAACAGATGTAAAGATCTCAAAAATTATCTGAGATCTGAGTCAACTTAACAGTAGCCATAATAATTGTCAGTATAGTATAGTAACTGTATTAAGCTCATTATGTACTTTTAAGAAACGCTTTGATTCTCTGCTGTAAGTGTATAAAGATATTCTAAAAGTTTCATGTAGTGATTTTTATAGTTCGTTAGAATGTTATACTCTATAACGTGCTTTCACAGAGAACAATTTGCAGAGAATACCATGATTGTATGATGATGCTGATCCATATTGATATATATCTTCTATGTCTACATCATCTGTATCTAGATCTACTAGTACCATTCTCTTTGCTTTTATATTCATGAAAGGTTTTGCTTAGCTATAAAATTGTCATTTGCTCAACTTTATCTTAAGGATATTTATTTTCTGTCGTAGGAGTGTGAATCAAATTCGACCTAATTATACAACTCATCTAATCCTGCTCATTTCTTCTAAAAAAACTCTCAATGTGTTTATTATTATAATCCATGGTTTTTATCTTCTCATCTTTCTGAATCTTCTATATGAATCAGAAAGTCTGTCATGTTCTAATTCTACATATATTTTGGATGGATTTACATAAGGAATAGCCTGTTTGACTTTCTGTTCTATAGTATCAATTACTGATTCTATTTTATCAGTATCCAGACCATCCACTAGGTTCACTTCTATTGTAACTAGTACATCTTGGGGTCCAAAATGCATTGTACGCAAAGATATTATTCTGTTGACATCTGGTAATTCATTGATGAGTCTAACTATCTTTTTGTAATCCCTTCTTGATATTGATTCACCTATTAGTAATGCTTTGTTCTCTTTAGCCAAGAAAAACGCAAAAGCCATCAGAATACTACCTATAAAGAGAGAACTAATGGCATCGTATATGGTATTACCAGTTAGAGAAGAAAAGAATAT
>JAFAQB010000260.1 GCA_019246625.1 Nitrososphaeraceae archaeon | reverse complement strand
AATTTTTGTTGTAGTTGTTTTTGTTTTTGAATTTTTGATTTCATACCTTTCCTATGATTGATGCCTAATATAAGTATTGCGAAAACATTACAATACAATGAAGTATTACACAATACTAGAAATTCGATGCAATACTTATAAATATTGATAAATCTAAGTATTATCATCTTATCAAGACATGCCAACACCAACTCCTCTTAGCAGTTTAACACGCTTAAGCTCAACAGTCAAAGATCTATTTACTCAGCTTTATGGTCTCTCTCACCTAGAGTTAGAACTTCTTCTCCTGCTGTACAAGAAAAAGCAACCAATGACTTTAGATCAGATTAGCCAAGAAACAGATAGAGATAGAACTACCGTATTTAGATCCTTGCAAAAATTAGTAAATGAAGGAATATGCAATAAAGATACAAAGACAATCAAAGATGGAGGGTATTATCACACATATAGTGCTATAGACATGGAAACCTTCCAGTTAGAGACGGAGAAAAGGGTAAATGAACTGAAAAACTCTTTGGATAGAATACTAAACAAGTTCAAAGATGACTTGAATAATGCAATAGCCTCGTTATAATAAAAAAGCCGGATGACAAACAAAAATAATGTGATGTCAAAAATAGAGGAGCAGAGTTATTTGATATGGATATATTAAATTATATATATTAAAATACACTAAATCGGTAGATAATATATATTGAGAATTAATTCCAATGAAAGAAGATAGAGTTATCGGCAAATCTTTTAGCCCTTCTGCCATATCTAATTGCTTGATAATTATATTACTATTCTTCCACGGTATCTGCTCTTCGGTCGAGGATGCCATCAATGGCGATGGTGATGACGTTGATCGAATTTCTATTTTTTCTTTATTTTAAGACGCATCCATATGATTATCTAGAATATTTGATGTATCTAACCAACACCCGATGGCCCTCTATGTTCCATATGTTCTAGCTTCTTATGTTCTTCTTTCTGTTGAGGGGTAGCAAATGTCATGCCACATAATTCACACTTTATATCTTTGTTTGTAGTTGGTTTCGACATTTCAATTAATTAAACCAATTTGAATATTTGTATGTTTAGCTGTAATAGAATCTGGCGGAGCCAAAGATTGTATTGAAGCTAATAGTTTATTTTATTTTAAAAAAGGATGTCAGAGATAAAACACTGATGATTTTGAGCAATGTCTATTAACTATGTTGCGTATTTAGTACTTACATGACAGATATTGCAAAAAAGGTAAAGAATACTGAACAAGATGCTGAAGCAAAGATGAAGACTGAAAAAGATCATGCTGAAGGAAAACCAAGCTCTGAGACCCTTAACAAGGCCAAAGTAAAAACAGAAGATGCACTAACTTGATCTAGAAAATTTCCATTTTTTTCCAAGAAATAAAAGACCTAGTTATAAAATATATTTACATATTAAAGAAGAGCTTTGTCGATTGACAATTATTTGAAAATTACTAAACTGATGTTGCAATTTCCATGCTTGTTTGATGCGGTTTAAATTTGTCCCAGGCTGCAATAAAAATGGGAGCAACACGCGCCACCCTGACGGGTTCATACTACAGGAAATGTTTCTATATATCCTTGTGATTTCCTGGTCTTTGAATAACAATGCCAGATTATGTTATACTTGTGAATTGGACAGATCAAGGGATAGAGAATGTAAAAGATAGTGTAAGACCGGCGGAGGCTTTCCAATCTGAAATTCAAAAGGCAGGCGGTAAATCTATTGGCCTATACTATACGCTTGGAAAGTACGACATTGTGGATATAGTCTAAGCTGCCAATGACGAGGAAATTGCGTCAATCTTGTACCATACAGGAAGTCTAGGGAACATACGTACTGAAACGCTTAGAGCATTTTTACATGCTCTTTTGATGGAAGCGAGATCCGCAAGCATAGAAAATAATAATAACAATAACAACCACTTGCGAAGGACCACAAGGTACCCTAAAATTAGCTGATTCTACTCAAATTATTTTTAATGGTAGCATTGTCTGTAGTTGTTGCTGCTGTTGTTGTTGCCTTCGTAGATTGATCCGGTGAGGTCGCTACATTTATTCCAGTTAGATTAACACTGTAAAAAGACGACACAGAAGGTTTGTCCATACAAACATATTTGGCTGTAATTTTATTATTTGGTCCTGGTTTTATAGTAGTGTATTTAGATGTAAGCACATAGTTCCATGTTGAATAGTCTGTAGCTCCACCATGGCCTGTTCCAGTTGTTGGTTGATATGGCTTTATGCCATTTACAATAACCAAAACTTGGCAGTAAGATGTTGCATTACCTGAGGAAGTACCTATAATTGTAAGGTCTTTGCCAGTAGGTACTTGTTGACCTTTGGTAGGAGATATTATTTTTACAGCATGCAGTTTTGGATGTGATGATGATGATGGTAATGCTGTTGTGTTTGAAGATTTTTCCAAGGGCTCTTTTTGAGCATAAACAATATTATTAGTAATGGTAAAGAGGATGATCATCATCATTCCAAATGCAAGCGATATCAATTCCGGTTTAACCTTGTTGAATTGAGGTTTAGCGTATTTGTTCATAATAACAACACCAAGAGCGAGAAATTTATTGCGATGACAATTAGCCTAACAATCGTTTATGTTCTTCCATCATGCACCTATTATATACAACATCAATTCCATTCTCTTTTGCTTTCTTTTCTGCTTCTTCATTGTATACTCCAACTTGCATCCAGATTACCTTGATTTCATCCTTTTTCTTTATTGCATCATCTATTACAGCAGGTATATCTTCTGATCTTCTAAATACATCTACAATATCTATCGTTTCTGGTACGTCTGCAATAGTTGGATATGCCTTCCTACCAAGAACGTCTGTTGTTATTGTTGGATTTACTGGAATGACATTATATCCATGTTCAATAAGATATTTAGGTACATAATGTGCAGCCTTTTCTTCATTTTTTGACATCCCTACTACTGCAATATTTTTCAACTTATAAAATGACTTGACTTCGGAATCCGAATGTGAATCTGAGTTCATTAATAACTATATCACATGTTATTGTATTTATTCAATTATGTGCTATACAATTATTTATGCTGCATATGACGAGATCATCCTATTAATTTTTTTAGGTTCTCAGCAGTAAAGATCTATCTATGGACTTCATATATATATGTCCAATCATTATCTTGTATGGTTTAGTACTATCGTACTAGACTAGTACTATACTAATTCAGCTAGTCCTTTTTTAGAATGGTCTAGCTAATATGTTGGGTGTATTGCAGCAGGTGGTGAAAGGTCCACATGTCATACAAATAAAAGTCTACCTTTTAAGTAAGGCTTCCTATTGCTCTTGAGCCAATTTATCTAAGGGCTCTCCAGTTGGCAACGGTGCATTTCTGTCTACTTTATAATTTGCTGCTAGTTCATTAATATCCATATTCAAAATCACATTTCTCCCTACTTCTTTTATTTTTGACTTGGGAACATCGAATCTGTAATTATAATCACCAAATATCACTATTTTGTCATCTGTTTCCTTCATTATATGTCCTACATGATCTTCATTTAGTACTCTAACTCCTTTGTTAAATAACCCCTTGGGATATTTTCTCTCATATGTTGCCAGGTCTATATTTTGACCTTGAGTCCATTCTTCTACCGGTCTGCTGGTGGGCAATGGTTCGTCACGTCTTACTTTGTATTTTTTCGCAATTTCATAAAGGTTAAGACCAATTAAGACATTCTTACTCGTCATCTGAATTTCTGATTTTGGTATGTCATATCTATCATTTCCTTCACCAAACACAATAATTTTGTCTTCTGTTTCTCTTACTACATGTCCAATATATGGAGAGTCTAACGCCATTACTCCTCTATTAAAATATCTACCCGAGCTCATTTTATTCTACATCTACACCTCTATGTGATAATGTTGTAAATATAAAGCTCCTCCTTTACTTAATGTTTTGCCTATTCCTTGTAACGTAATTTGATTGTCCTCCCGGGATAAAATTCGTTGCCAGCTGTTTTAAGTTCCTGCTCCAGCTCTCCTACATCTTGTACTAACCTAACATAGCCATGGTTTCTAACAGTTGCTTTTCATTACTTTGACTTGTAATATAGTTAACTATTCTTATATATCAATTGCAATTTTTTTACACGTGACTTCTTTCTCTTGGTAGCTTATTCCAATCTTAAATAAAACATAAATTCTCATAACTGGATGATTTGTAATTAAACATAGCATACACATATTTCTCCTCATAGAAAATCATAAGCATTTGATGATATATGAGGCTCAAAATAGGCGGCCAAATTATGATAATGACCAAGACATGTTTAACTTTGATAGTACTGCTGCTGCTTCCAATCTGTCCAGATAGCCTCGCTCTTCTCTACTATCTTTTATCTTAGGTGATAAGACATAACAAACCCAAATTACTTAACTATTGATCAATTTGAGGGTATTATCAATTATCTTATCATGATCAGCTTCTAACTCTGTTGTTATAAGAAGTAAGTGATAGTTTTCTAGTGGCACTGTTATGCGTTTAATCTTTTCATATTCTGCCATCGCATATTTTCCTTTGCCAATCTTAGGAGCAAGTGAGTTACGCAATCCCCACCTAGCTAAAGCTTGCAAATTAGATCTTTTTGTTTCCTCTGGTGACAACAGGTTCTTAATACCTTCACGTTGACCACCATACCTGATTTCGCCAGTTTCATCACATATACCCGCAAAACGAATTTTCGAGTCGAGGTTCATGATGTCCTTACAGAGCCGACCATAGTCCATAATTAAATTAGTATTGCAATGATTCTATTAAGGATTATTAATTCTATACAATACCAGAAGTATAGATTCACAATAGCCTTTTACGGTAAGCCTGGGTAAACGAATAATAATAACTCCTGGCGACTTTTGTAAACTATATCTTTACAATGAAAAATTTAAATATTGTCATATTGCATGCGATAGTACTTGCAGTTTTAATGTTGGATACTTTAATAGTTCAACATCCAGTTACGGGTACAGATAGCTCTTCAATTTCCTCAGAAAAAAGCTCCAACTCACATCCATCCAATCCTCCTCTTAATGCCATATTCAAACAAGTGGAAAACTCCATCGTGCAGATAACACACATGTCTCAAACAAGTGATAATGTTTCAAACTCATTAGCCGAAAATATTACACTTGGTTCAGGATTCGTCTATGACAAACAGGGGCATATAATCACTAGTTATCACATAATAAGGAACTATAAGGTTGTAGATGTGACCTTTGTAGATGGAAATAGATATACAGCAAAGGTGATAGGAGCTGACATCTATAACGATATAGCAGTTATACAGATTCAAAATACTACTAACCAACAACAACAACAACAACAACCACCTCTTCCTGCTCTCAAACCACTTGTAATTGGAAACTCCTCAAAACTGGAGGTTGGAGATCCAGTAATTGCCGTTGGGAATCCATTTGGCCTAACTGATAGTATGATAACTGGAGTTGTAAGCAAGATAGAGAGTGTTGTGCCAGATCCTGTTTTGGGATTTGATATGCCTAATGTAATTCTGACTGACATACCAATTAACCCCGGCAACTCAGGCGGTCCTCTGCTTAACATGCAAGGAGAAGCTGTCGGAATAAACATTGCAACTGATCTCGTAGGGACGTTTCTACCAGATCCTGTTTTGGGATTTGCTAATCATTATCTAATTCAGACTGAATTACCAATTGATTCTCCCAGTAGCACTGCTTCATTCCCTGGATTAGGATTTGCTATTCCCTCTAGCACAATAAAACGAATAGTTCCTTCACTAATCGAAAAGGGAACTTATGTGCATCCATATCTTGGACTTAACGGTGTTGCTTTAACTCCAGATCTAGCACAGAACATCACAGGTATACCGGCAGCAAATTTCAAAGGCATATATGTGGATACAATTACAAAAAATGGTCCTGCTGATAAAGCAGGGTTACACGGAAGTATTACAGACCAATACTCTTTAAAACACGGCGGAGATATAATAGTAGCTGTTGACGGGCATAATGTAACAAAGCCTGACGATTTAACCTCCTATATTGATCTATATAAATTAGTTGGCAATAGTGTGATTTTGAGTATATATAGGGACGGCCACACTTTGAATTTAAAGACGACACTTACATCTAGGCCATCTTCACTCACGCCATAAGCAAACAAATTCAAACTGACAAACCTTACCATGAAGAAATAAATGCAAATTGGCAAATTGGAGTTACACATTCACTCATAGTGTTTGAGCTATAATACAAAAGGAGAATGTCAGTAATAAGATGCAAATTTATTTTATGTAAATATCAATGATCCTATTTCAGACAAACATTATATGAACAATGAAAAGAACATAATGAAGACGCTAGGTAATTGAATATATATATTTTTTAGATAATAGAGCATTTTATAAATCAAAAGGACATCGATTTTTACCAAACACATACAATAGCTATAGTTATTATTAGTATTTGATTCTATTATGATGAGCCATGAGCTAAGTCTTATCTAAGCTTCACATATTTAGACTGGTAGATACATGGAAGTATCTATTATATAGATATCAACCATAATTTAAGAGCCAATTACTCAAGCCACAACTTTATTCATTATGTTTGCTATACATTTTGTCATCTTATTTAGAAGATCAATTCTTGAGAATTCATTTGGTGAATGGATCCTTGCAAATATATAAGTACTGCCTATTGAAATGCAAGGTACACCAAGCACCTTAACGAATGGATGCATTGGCCCAGTGCCAGCGGAAGACACACTAATTATTGATGTACCGAAAACTTCATTAGCAGATTCTTTAACCTGCTTTACAAACGGATCATTGACCGGTGTTCTGGCTGCTGCTTCACCATGTATGAGCTTTACTTCTATATCATGGTCACTAAATCCGTTCTCCCTTAGATGAATTTTTATTCGTTCGAATTGTTTTTCAGGAACCATGTTGGGAACCAGTCTGAAATCTAGTTTAGCAGTAGCAATAGCAGGAAGAATCGTTTTTGCACCCTCATTGGTATAACCTGACGCCAGACCGGCAATATTGCATGTAGGCATTCCAACATATGCTTTGATAGCTTCCACCCCTCTCACATCATTTAGAAATTTATTTATACCATATTCTTTTTTAAACCCCTGTTCGTCAAATGGTTCATTAGATACAATGTCTATCTCTTCAGGAGTAAAATCTCTTACGTCTTTATACCAGTCTTTGATAAGTATTTTTCCGTTTTTGTCTCTCATGGTATTCAAAGCTCGTACAAGGCGCCACGCAGGGTTTTCGATCAAGACTGCGAGACTAGAATGGGCATCCCTTCTTGGACCTCTAGCAGTCAATTCCACGTAGAGCAGGCCTTTCATGCCAAGGCTGATAATAGGCCTATCATTGGCATCAATATAACCAAACTCCCATATTACCACGTCGCAATCAAGCTTTTGTCTGTATTTCTCAAGGTAATCCTCAATATGTATACTTCCAATTTCCTCCTCTCCTTCTATAATAAATTTAACATTACATGGAACATCACCAGTATTCTTCAGATAATATTCTACTGCCTTGATTCTAGTAATTAACTCGCCTTTATCATCAGCAGATCCACGTCCAAAGACATAGTTGCCTTCAACTTTGCCACTGAATGGATCTACTTCCCATAAATCTATAGGATCTTCTGGCTGAACATCGTAATGATTATAAAACAAAATGGTCGGTCCATTGGGGTTTGATTTAGATCTGACTTCACCGTAAACTACTGGAGGAGGAATATCTTTTTTGTCACCACTTCCTGAATAATTATTGTAGAGATACAATATTTCAGTTTTAATCCCCGCGTTACACATAATATCAGAAAGAATTTTTGCACACTCAACAAGCCCCTCTCTTTTTGCAGAAACACTTGGGCATTGTATCAAAGTTTGAAGGTCAGAAACAAGACCTTCCATCTCAACATCTATGGTCTTATTAATAATCTCATTCAACATCGTCATATTTTTTATATTAAAATTAAAAGGTTACTATCCAGTTATAGTGCGATCTTAACATTCTCCAAACTGTCCGGTCATTATTGTAAAACTATCTGATCCAAAATCATATTTAAGAGTGAACTAAACAATATCTAGAAAAACAGAATGCATTTATAGCATCCTCTCATAACTTTATTTCTCACATGTCCTCCTATGCGACTGATTCAAAGAGGATTTTCCTTGCTCCACGATCTATTGCAGTTATAGGAGCATCTGAAAAACCCGGTGTTGGAAGAGCAATTTTTTCTAATATCATAAACGGTTACAAAGGAAAAATATATCCAATCACTCCTTCTAATCCCACTGTTTTTGGAATTGATGCATACAAGAGTGTTCTTGAAGTTCCCGAAGATATCGATCTGGCAGTGGTTGCAACTCCAAATAGAACCATACCTAGTGTGATGGAAGAAATCGGGAGGAAAAAAATTAAAGGTACGATTATCGTTTCAGCTGGATTTAAGGAAGTCGATGAGTATGGCGCCAAGCTCGAAAAAGAAGTTGGAGCCATCGGCAGAAAACATGGTACGAGGATAATAGGTCCAAATTGTCTTGGGATCATGAGTTTATCTGAACTCAACATGATGAATGCGACCTTTCTAAAAATTACACCAAAACACGGTAACATTGCATTGATATCTCAAAGTGGTGCAATTTGTGCAGCTACAGTAGAAGACGCTATGGCTCAAGGCATAGGATTTTCAAAAGTAATTAGTATGGGTAACAAAGTTGATATGGATGAAAATGATGTTCTTGAATTATTAGCCGAAGATCAAGAGACAAAAGTCATTGTCATGTATCTTGAAGATATTCATGACGGCAGACGGTTTATGGAAATTGCCAGGAGAATTACAAGGGAACATAAGAAACCAATTATAGTGCAGAAAGCAGGAAGAACACCCGAAGGAGCTAAGGCAGCGATGTCACATACTGGAGCACTAATGGGTGCCGATGAAATTTATGATGCATTGTTTGTTCAATGTGGTGTAATCAGAGTAGATACAATGCAAGAGCTATTCGATCTTTCCACTGCCTTTTCAAAACAACCTATACCGCCAATTGATAGCGGAGTTGTAATAGTATCAAATGCCGGAGGACCAGCTATTATCTCAACTGACGCCTGTTCAAAATTTGGATTAAAAATGGCTGATGTATCCGCATCAAGAGAAGTAATAACCAAAATAATACCGCCCCATGGCTCGGCTAGAAATCCTATAGATATAGTGGGCGATGCTGACTTCAACCGCTTTGAAAAAGTGCTTAGAGAGATATTATCAAATCCGGATGTCGGGTCAGTAGTAACAATGTGTACCCCTTCTGCTACACTCGATTACAATGAGCTAGCAAGAACCATTGTCAAGTCATCTAAAGACACTGGCAAGACTATGCTTGCTGCGTTAATGGGGCTCGCTGAAGGTACTGAAAACAAAGGGATCCTCTCAAACGGAGGGATACCACACTTTATGTATGCAGAACCTGCAATACAAAGTCTGCACTCAATGTATCGCTTCAGTGGATGGTTATCAAATACTTTAGCTGAACCAAAAAGGTTTAATGTAGACAGAGAAAAGGTAAAAAAAATTTTTGATAAAGTCAGAGAACAAGGTAGACCAAATTTATTAGAAGAAGAAGGTTACGAGGTTCTTAGTGCATATGGCTTCCCTACTCCAAAAAGCATACTGGCAACAAATGAAGAAGAGTGCACAAAGGCTGCACAGCAAGTAGGTTTTCCAGTTGTCATGAAGATTGCATCACCTGATATTATACACAAGTCAGATGCAGGAGGAGTTAAAGTTGGAATGAAAAACAATGACGAAGTCAGTGCAGCATTTAGAACGATAATCAATAGTGCCAAAGAATATAATACTCGTGCACAGATAAAAGGAGTCCTTGTACAAGAAATGATAAAATCTGCCAAGGAAATAATTCTAGGTGCAAAACAAGATCCATTATTTGGGCCTCTCATAATGTTTGGCCTTGGTGGCATATACGTTGAAATCCTCAAAGATGTAGTTTTTAGATTAGCTCCCATTGATCAGGATGAGGCAGCAACCATGGTTGAATCAATAAAGTCCATTAGATTGTTGAAGGGTGTGAGAGGAGAAAAGCCGTCAGATTTGAAAGCAGTTGTAGACAGTCTCCAGCGACTTTCGCAGTTAGTTGTTGATTTTCCAGAAATTAAAGAATTCGATATGAACCCACTGCTTGTGCTAGAAGTTGGCAAAGGAGCTCGTGCAGTAGATGTTAGAATAAGTTTGAGCACTAGCTAATTCTAAGCCTATACTAATTTCTTTCCGCATTCTTCACAGAAAGATGCATTTTCCTGATTTTGATAGCCACATGAAGGACAATTTACTGTTCCTTTAGTTGAGGAAGAGCTGTCATCTGATGTTCCTATCTTTGTTACCCTCTCAGAAAGAAGAACTATATCTCCAATCTTGGAGATGTTATTCCACAAGACTTCATCTTCGATACTGTTGTTATTATCATTATTATTACCAAACTCCCTTTCAATCCTGATGCCGATTTGTACAATTCCCTCAGAAGACTTACGTAATCCAATTTCCTTGACTCTACCAACCAATATCGCTTCACTATTGTAGGCAGGCATTCCAACAAGTGACTGTATTGGAACGAAACCAACCTTGCCCGTCAACGTGGCGGCTTTAGTAATGGAAGGGCTTGGAGATGACGGAGTAGATGTATTAAGGGAACTGACGGGAGGATTATTACCAGGTCGATTTGAATTCTCAACTGAAGACTTTTGATCCTCATAAACTGCTGGTGACGCCATATCCTTTGGCGCTGAAATTTTAGGATCAGGCGAAGAGGGAGCACCGAACTTGCGATACTGTGCCAATATGTTATCGCATGTTCTACACTTGTATTCACCTTTTTCAGCTAGGGTAACTCCTTCTCCTAACTCTTCATTTGGGTTTTCATAATTGATTGCCGGTGAACCTTCGTATTCTCTTTCACATTTATTACAATAGTATTTTGAAAATCGATCCTGCTCCAACCTGCCTACTCCTGCAATAAATAGCTCCGGTCCACCTAGATTACCTCTTTTCTGTTCCTCCTCTGTCACCTTGGCATAAACATAGCCACCAGAGCCACGCAACTTCTTCTCCCGAAGATTATCATCATTCATATAATCTACGTAATAGTTGCCATATAGAAGTTATTTAAAATATTCTCTTGTCATAAATGATAACTCCTAACTGTCCTCTTTATTCAGTTTGGGAGCTAAATAATCAACACATAAAGATAAATATTTTATAATAATTCTTCCGTATACCTTATATGCGCGTAATTTATATGGTAAACAAGCAAAAGAACTACGGTGGATAAGTAAAGTATCTAAAGAATACAGCTCCTTACACACGTGCCTTTTGTATACATATAATGTGATAAGATAAATTGAAAAAGACATTTCAACAATTAGGACTTGGTGCAGAAATCCTTAAAGCAGTTAAAGAAATTGGGTTTGAGGATCCTTTTCCTATTCAAGAGGCAGCCATACCGTTTATTTTGAAAGGAATAGATGTCATAGGTCAAGCACATACAGGGACTGGAAAAACAGCAGCCTTTTCCCTTCCCATACTAACTAGGATTCAGCGCAAAGGTCCAGTACAAGCACTGATACTTGTTCCCACAAGAGAACTAGCCGTTCAAGTAACAAGTGAAATCAATAGATTGGCAAAATACACTGGGATCAGGACGGTTTCTGTCTACGGAGGACAGAATATTAACATCCAGCACGATCAGCTAAAAAGAGGTGCGCAAATAATAGTTGCAACTCCTGGCCGATTGATTGATCACATTAAACATGGTTCAATTCAGCTGGAAAATGTAAAATATGTAGTACTTGATGAAGCAGATAGAATGCTCGATATGGGCTTTATTGACGACATAAAGTTCATACTGTTTTATGTAAACGAAGACAGACAGACCTGTCTATTCTCCGCTACTATGCCCCCAGAAATAATGAGATTAGCTCAGGAATATATGAAGGATCCTGAGGAAATTAGACTCAACAAAGAAGAACTGAGTCTTGAAACTATAGATCAATGTTATTTGATTGTCCATGAGCGTGAGAAGTTCAAACACTTGTGTCATTTTATCAATAGCAGAGAAAAGAAGCAGACAATCGTTTTCGCAGCGACCAAACAAAGAGCGCAAAGACTTGCTGGGGAACTACGGCAAGAAGGATTTAAAGCAATCACTATTCATGGAGACTTATCTCAGAAACAGAGAGACAATGCTATGTATAGATTCAAAAGAGGAAGTGAAGATATACTTGTAGCTACAGACATTGCAGCGCGGGGAATTGATGTTCCAGCAGTGGGTCATGTAATCAACTACGATATTCCTGAAGACTCATTGATTTATTTCCATAGAATTGGAAGAACCGCGAGAGCTGGAGGAAGTGGAAAGGCCGTATCACTGGTTTCGCACGACCGAATCGAAGATTTTGCAAGAATCCTAAGGCAGACAGAACAACCTATTCGTAAGCTTAATCAAGAAATGGGAGTAGTAGAAGTGCATACTACCAGGCATCGCTTTACTACAGGATATCAGCACAGGCGCAGTTTTAGTGACAATAACAAGACATACAGACAAGGGTACAGAAGGACCAGATATTCGAGTACTTGGGGAAGAAGACGTTATAATTATGGTCAAAATCAATAGTAATAATAATAACTGGCGAAAGCAATATAATCGCTAATTAAGTTAGGACAGTGGAAATAAGGACAAGCAGAAAGTAAATTACATGAAATTACACACAGGATATCATAGAAATCATTTTCGTTGCTTTATCATGTGTCAATTATCAACCACACTCTGATATAAAGGACAACTGTGCGCAGAAGATATCTAGTAACATATAAAAATTGAGGATGTGACTTTTATCGTTGACAAGTTAACCAAATAATAACCATCATATCTATAAGAAAATAAAAAAAATGGAGCTATGTAGAAACAACCATCATCATAATCACAAGACTTGTTCCTATGAATGTTGTAAGCAATAATAATACATCTAAATGATAATTCTCTGTTCTGTTTTGTTCACGCTCACTAACTTTGACATAACACGTTCTCCAATATATGAGACTAATATAACTTACATTAGTTTGATTCTTGTTTATCTCCTAGTATAGCATAGGGTATAAAGTATAGTATTCTAGGAATGCCACACTTCATCTGTTTTCTATATTATACTTACAACATGTTCTCCGTATATCGACATGTTCTATCTTGCAGGTGTTATTATTATCATTTTCACCAATAATACACTATCTATCATAGAAGCAAATTTCAAGTGTAGTATAATGCGGAATATTTGATAATTAATTGAAGTTTTTCTACTTATCTTTCTCTTTCGCTATATCTGAATTTATCCAATTTTATTAATTGGTGATATGAGCTAAATTCTGCAGTATCAGCTTTGTCTAACTCCTCAGGTTGGTCATATTCTTCTTCTTGGTTAGAATACTGTTTAATCAACCGGTAGGTGGTTGAGCGTTGCGCTGGCAGCCTGTCACAGGATCTTATTATTGATCTTATCTGCCTCGGCTTCAATAACTGCCCATATTGCGAGCCGGCAGCAGTAGAAATGCTTTCGTTAATTAGAGTTCCGCCAAAGTCATTCACACCGGCTCCCAAAAGAATTTGCGACATTCTTGTTCCTTCTTTTACCCATGAAACTTGGATATTCTTGATGTATCCATGTAATATGATCCGGGAAACTGCATGCATTTTCATTACTTCATTGCCATTGGCTCCTGGTCTAACTTTAGATATAATATTATGATTATACATAGGTGCCTCTGCATGTACAAAACTCAGAGGTACAAATTCTGTAAAACCACGAGTTTCACTTTGTATTTTCCTTATTAATTCTAAATGATTTGCTTTATGTGCTGATGATTCAACGTGTCCATACATTATAGTCGAAGTAGTAGGAATTCCCATAGAATGCGCAAGCTTTATGATCTTAATCCAATCTTCTACAGTTATTCTTCCTGGAGATATAAGATCCCTCATTGGTTGATCCAAAATCTCTGCAGCTGTTCCAGGAAGGCTTCCTACCCCTGCCTCCTTTAACATTTTTAAATATTCTTCAACTGAGACTTGAGATCTTACTGCACCATATAATACCTCTTCTGGTGAAAACGCATGAATATGGATATTAGGCAACTCTTTCTTAATAGCACTACAAATATCAATATACAGATGGCCATCCATTTTTGGAGGTAGGCCTGCTTGTATGCAAATTTCAGTTGCACCCAAATTAGATGCTTCTTTTGCCCTTCGTACAATCTCTTCAATAGGTAGAAAATAGCCCTCCTTTTCACGAAAATCCCTGCTAAATGCACAGAAGCCACAGCGCTTGATACAAACATTTGTAAAATTGATATTTCTATTTATAACATATGTGACGGTATTCCCTACTGCACGTCTACGCAGCTCATCTGCGACAAGTACAAGCATGTTCATTTCTATTCCGTTAGAATCCAATAGCTCCACTGCTTGCTCCACCGAAACCTCTTTGTCGCTCAAGGCGCGGTCTAATGCTGATGCAACTACAGGATCAATAGTTTTGAAAAGGCAATCAAAAGTTAAGCTCAAGCGACATAATCCTCCCGAACAAGTCCGTTAGCATCTGTCAACAACTCTATATAATTTCTTAGTTTATCAGGTATAAATTTATCATCGCTCATCCTAAGAAATTCTGGATAAACAGGCAGACGTGCTCTGAAATTGTGACCTTTAATGTTTGTAATATATTTCACAGATTCTATGCTTGGCCATGGAAATTCAGGATTAACATAATCCATAGTCAGTGGAGATATTCCTCCCCAATCGTTAATCCCGGCACTAATATAATTTCCAAAAATATTTGGGGTGAGGTTGGGTGGAACCTGGACATTCATTTCTGGCAAAATAATTCTTGAAAGAGCAATACTTCTAAGAAAATAGTCGTGTGATGGAGGCAAGAATTTTTCCATTGCTGTTACCGGTTTTGGGGCAAAGTTTTGAATTATCACTTCTTGAATGTGACCATATGTCTCATGGATATCTTTGATCATAAATAGAGAATCAACAATCTCTTCTGAACTTTCTCCTATTCCTACTAACAACCCCGTCGTGGTAGGTATTTTTAGTTCTCCAGCATCACGCAGTGTCTTCAATCTAACCTTTGGATTCTTACTTGGAGCCATCTCGTGCGGCATACCTTTTGCCATAAGTTTTTCACTAGAGGACTCAAGCATTACTCCTAAACTGACATTTGTATCCTTTAGAGTCCGCATCTCTTTTTTCGTTAAGCTGCCCGCGTTAGTGTGTGGAAGCAAGCCAGTTTTTTGAAGCACCATCTCACTCATTTCGCTTATGTATTCCACCGTACTGGAATGTCCAACAGATCTCAGCCATTCTCTTGCCTGAGAATATTTTTGTTCCGGTTTTTCTCCAGTTACAAACAATGCCTCTGTACATCGAAGCCTTCTTCCAGCCTCTGCAATCGTAAAAACATGCTGCGGAGTCATCAGTGATGCCAATTTATCAGAGGGCTCTTTCTTATATGTACAGTAAGAACATGTATCCCTACACAAATTAACCAAGTTTATAAAGACTTTACGAGAATATGTAATTAACCTTCCTTTTTTCTGGTTTCTGATGGCTCCAGCTACACAGGTAATCAAATCAGTTTCTCCAGAATTAATTATTTGATAAGCATCATCTTTTGATATAACTTTTCCTTCTAAGGTTCTCTCTAAGATCTCGTGGACACTTATATCTGTCATACTCTTTAGCATACCAAAATCTTTCTCCTTAATGACGATTATTTCAGTCTATTATTAATAAACACTTAGACCTTGAATATAGCTCTTATTTCTCTTGATGCAGATAACTCTTCTGTACTATTATGGACCCTTAGTGCTTTAAATTAACATATCGAAATCGTTCAAGCCGATCGGCGCCCTTACTTGTTCGATTGAACATATATCTATCTGTTTATTACCATGATTTGGCTAGAAATTTCTATCCGATACAGGACGCGTTTTCTGACAACTCCTGTGCTCCTGCTTACCATGTGTTAGGCTCTTCGCAAGCTAATTAGCAAACGAGGTTACTCAAGTGGATGTTGATTTTCATTAATTGTATATTTTCTACCTCGCCAATTCACGGCTCCGACCTTTTTTGCATCAAGAATCGACGACAAAAAGCAAAGAGAAATGATTGCTCCTCCAAGAGGGCATGCTAGCGCATACAATGGATTCTGAAAAACGGCAAATTTTGATTGTATTGCACTTGCTAAAGTTACAATAGCTATTGTTATTAGATTGATATCCAACATGAGCTGACTAACAAAATCACTTATGCTGTGATGTATCATCAGCGAATAAGATATCAATAGAAAAGGCTCAAGTAGCAAGAAAAATATCGCAATCGTCATTAAGGATGCTTCCCTCGTGTTTTGACTACAAATTGAGATCATTAACCTTCGCAGTCCATGCCAGAGAGTGTTGAGGTCTCGAGCCCAGATTGCTTCTATATAACGTTCACCACGGACCATTTTCATTCTGAACTTTCCTTCCTTTACCTTACTTCCCAATGCACCATCTTCAACAAGTTCGTGTCGTATGACCTTGTGTGTACCTACTGCCTCGTAGGTACGTCTAGTGATTATATAAAAACTACCAAAAAAATAACCAGTTTTCGTCTTGGGATCATTTACACGCAATGCTGAAAATCTACTATGAAGAAAATTTAAAAGCAAAGGCAGAGTGATCTTTGTCAAAACATCCTTACACAAAAGTTTAGGTATTGCTGTAAGTGCTTCTAAGCTTTGCTGTTCAAGATGTCCAACAGCTAGAGACATCACTGAGGGAGAATGTACGGTATCTGCATCAGTAAAAAGAAACACATCTCCGGTTGCTCTCAAATATCCCTCATAGCATGCCCAATTTTTTCCAATCCATCCTTCTGGCTTTGGTTTAGCATTAACAATCACAATAGAAGAGCTTTTTCTTGCGTATTGACGCATTATATCGATTGTTCTGTCTGTAGAAGAATCGTTGATGGCGATAATTTCAAAGTTCACATAATCTTGGTTTATCAAACTTTCAAGACATTTTGCAATGTATTTTTCTTCGTTGCGGGCAGGAAGAATCACGCTAACTTTAATATTTTTAGTAATTACAGATGTGTCAATGCGCTCCAGCGCCGGAGATTGTTTGAGAGATTTTAGAACATATCTTATGAAATAAATCCATGTGCCAAAAATTCCAAACGTTATCGTTGCTAAGATTCCATTTATTATCATTATTTCAAGTTCCATATGTACTCGACACCTGATACTACTATTTCAATCGGTCATCGAATTCTCTATCAGTTTTACTTGCGATCCTATATAGTGCCTCCTCTGTTCCTTCTCGTATGTGTTTTTTTATAAATACAGTAAACATTCTCATTAAACCAGAAAGTCTGATATCCCACTTCACATATACCGTAGTTTTATTAAGTCCAGTAGAATTTAGTGTGATGATTTTTGATCCTTCCAGCGGCCCATTTGTTATATTAACTTTGACCATTTTTTTTGGATTTAATACAACAGTTTCTTTGCATTTTGATTCTCTAAATGCAATTACCACTTCTCTTTCAACGACGTTTCCGACCTTACTGATATTTTTGATATACTTAGTACCATGCCAATAGAGCGGTTCATTATCAATATCTGATACTATGTCCCAAACTTTATCTACCGGAGATAGCATTTCACGGGCAACCTGTACTATAACCATAATTTTAAAATGCCCTTAACAATATGCTGAGATACCTTCTCAAAAGGATAGTTGCACACGACATCTTATCCAAGATAGTTGTCCTATATTTTCTTTTATAAATGATGCTTCGTCTAAGACTAGGTTTTGCATAATTGTTGCTATAATCTAGGTATATTTACGCATCAACGCAAGTTTATATGTGAGCAATCATATATTAAAAATCTAGATTTTAATTCCATATTATAGAAATGAAAGTGTTAAAAATACATGTTAGTAATTTAATTGCGATGGAAAAAAAGATACATGTAGCAGTCACAATAGTTGTGATGGCTTTTGGACTCATTTTAGCGACAGTAGGTTCTGCACAATCAGGACACGCTCAACAAAATGCAACAAGTAGTGCAAGTAGCGCTGCAAAATCTGCCGGTGGCGCGATGAACAAAACCGCCTCTTCTGGTGGAGCTGCAGCAAAATCTGCCGGTGGCGCGATGAACAAAACCGCAAGTAACATGACCTCTTCTGGTGGAGCTGCAGCAAAATCTGCCGGTGGCGCGATGAACAAAACCGCCTCTTCTGCTGGAGCTGCAGCATCAAACAAAACTGGCGGTGGCAATGCATCTTCTTCATCTTCTTCAAATCCACTGGCTAAAGTTCCAGTAATAGGAAAGCTATTTGGCGGTAAATGAAAAGACCATAGAAGGATCAAGTAGATAAGCTAGTAAAATCTTGTTGCTTTTTTGCAACAAGAAAATTTTTTATATTTACAACTATAAGATCAATTTGATCTTCATTTAACATTCATTATTAATGAAACTTTTATGTGAGATAAATTCGTCAACTAACAAAAATACTTTTAACAGGTTAGTGATTAAGCTTTACTTTATGGGTACATCCGAGCAAGAAGAACTTATTACATATGAGCAGTTTTCAAAGATACACTTGAAAATTGGCAAAGTTATTCGAGCTGAAAAAGTACCTGGTATGAAGAAGATCTTTAAGGTAACGGTTGATATCGGAGAGGAGCAAAGGGACCTTGCAGTAGGCGCCGCTCTTTATTATAATCCAGAAGAGTTAGCAGGTAGGGCAGTGGTGGTTTGTACTAATCTAGAACCCAAGAAAATCGGCGGCATAATTTCGAATGGAATGTTACTTGCTGCCGACGGACCCGAAGGAAGGCCAGTATTCCTTACTATTACCGAAAATGTTAGCAATGGATCTCTTGTTCATTAAACTCGTACATCCAAACCGTATAAATCATGATGGCTCTGACTTTTGAGTTTACTCTAAAACATATTAATACTGTTCATTAATTGTTTTTGTTTATAAATTTCTGCGACGCGCAGAAGATATACCGTTACTCTTCCCATATCAGTAACTGATGCAAGAACTTACCTTTCAATATTTATTTTAATAATTTATTTTCCATCCTGTTAATCCTCTGTAGAAATGCTAATATTGCTGTATAGTCATCATAGGAGAATCCAATATTATTATTTGCCGTTCTATATATTTTTGAGTAATAATTGCAGCAGGCAATAGAAGATAGAGTAGTGTTTGTGACAAGTTCAAGATCCCTGAGCATATTTCTGAGATAGAATGCCGGAATGAACTTGTTCTTTACCATTTTTGGCCCCTTTGGTCTCACCCAGTATTTGCCGAGAAATTTTGGGAGATAATCTTAAATCAGGAATTTTTGGCCGAAGAACTTTCTACAGCTTAATGCTTACTGCTTGTTAACATAAATTTCATTTATATATCTTATTAGTTTTATTGCGTCCCGCTCTTTTAGGCTTTGTCTATTAACCTGAATGTAAAAACGAAATGACTCCAAATGATTTGTCAATTCAGGATACAATCTCTTTGTTTGTCCAATAATATCGTCATAATTTCTGTATGGAAAATAGATACTTTTAGCAACTTTGGCTATAGCTCTTTTAGTGACTTCATCAAGTATTCCTTTTCTCTGTGCAACAAATAGATTAAATCTTATGTCTATCATAGCTTCAGACTGGAGAGTTTGTTTGTCTTGTGCAAAAGTCACTGCCACCTCGTCGTCAGCATGTATTTTACCTTTCTTGTATAGTTCAAAAATTTTTCCTATTCCAATCATTCCAAACTTTTCGAGCTCAACTGCACGCAGAGCGCCAAGACTTGCTGCCCCAAAGAGAAGTGTATTTTTTTTTATAGCTATCTGATAAACTTCTATTGGAGTTGGGGGGTAATCCTGCAAAAACAAGCCGTCAACTAATCCAATTATATGTGCATCATTTTGCAAACCCACAAGCCGCAAGAAATCCCCTTTTTTTGCCGGTGGCCGATAATCTGCGTCTAGAATTTTCCTTGCTTTTTCGTGGCTAAGACTAGGGCCAAGATAAATTATTGGTTTATGCATTTTTAAAATACCTTTTTGCTCTATGGCCAATGATCGATTTAGTAATCTTGAAGGTTTCTAATCCAGGGACAATTGCTCGCACTACGGGTATACCAATGTCAGGATTAGTCAAATTAACAATTATGGCTGTTGTTAATAGGTCTTCTTTTAAATGATCTAATAATAATTTAATATCTTCGAGTATATCTTCGTTGGAATATGTTCTTACTTCAGAGAGATTAATCCTGTTGCTAGATGGCATGAACTGCCAAGCACGTTTATCGTTAGTATTGTCTTGTCCATAGTTTATTTTCCTTAAATCGTCTCTTGCTCCTTGGATGTTGGCCGCTCTGGTTTGTGAAACCTCTGTTATGGCACGTAATAGTGCGATTCTTGCATCTGGATGAGTTCCATGGCCTTCAGCAAGGTATCCATAGTCATGAGTTACCCATTCAATGCTGCTTGCGTTAAAGGTTGGAATACCTACAGAGGATGTGATATCTTTTATTATCAATGGTATTCCAGCTTTTGAAAATTTATTGGCTATACTTTTTATTGGCTCGAATTCTACGTCTGATATATCTACATCTGGATACACACTAGGATCATCTGTGAATTTGTCTGCACGGATTGTTGGTATCGGATATCCTTCTATTTCCAATGCTTTCGTGATAGCTTTGAGAAAATGGAAAGGTATAGCACTGGCACGCAATTCAGCAAGGCTCATTGCGTCTCGCTCAATAACTTCACACAATGCATGGCAAATTGCTTCTTCTTCCACATTGCCAGAGGCAAGACCATTTGTATGGTGAAATGCAAATGGATCAACTGCAGGAGCTTTTGGAGAGTATCTGAATAATGCAAGAGCTGCTGGGACCATAATTTCCTCGCCTGTAAACAAGTCAAATCCTGGAAGAAAATCAATTATCATGTCGTTACTATATTGAAATCTTATAGGCTCCACAACCTCTTCTGGATGCAGTACTCTGTGTGTATTTGATAATTGATCATATGATTTTTGGATAAAATTTCTCGGTGTCCCACTTGGCAAAGAAGAATATCTCTCGATGCTTTCCATTAACGCGCTTACTTTTGCATGTGTCTTTGTTGGACCTTTACCGCTATAAACCCAAATATAATCCTCTGTACCTGGCAAAATAGCAGAGTAATTGGGTACGCGTAGTATATCCATATCTGTAATATCGGCAAGCCTTGTTACTCCTATCTTTTGAGCTAATGATAATACCTCTTCAAGCGTCTCCTTTGCAGGTTTTATTCTCGAAGTTCCCTTTGTAGTCCATTTTTTCCTGCTTCTAAGGAGCAATTTTCCTATGCTCATGGATATGTTAGCCATAATTTAGTTCATATCAAGTTTACGAAAAGACATAGGAATATATATTAGACTTCGTATTCGTGCTACTGTTTGGACCAAATACAGAAGGACGCTGAGGTCATTAGCGAAATTCTATTAAGAGCTAGCAGCGAACCAGAATTCAGGAGGCTATTGATTAGGAATCCTTCAAAGTTTTTAGAACAATATAACATTTCACCGGAGGCCAAATCAGTAATTAGAAAAAGCATAATTGACCTCACACAATAGCGACAATAGTAATGGATAAAAATATCAGACCATGAGCAAAAAGGAATTATGAATAGATTTTGTTTATTTGTTTATTTGTTTGACCCTGCAGCTCCTTGTTCGTATTCGCTACCGGTCTCTAAATCACTAGCAGTTCCTTTAGCCACACCACTTCTTCTAGCTCTTTCTTTTGCTGCTTCAGGATTTGGTACTTCTTTTCCAGCTCCTGTAATCTTTTCCGTCATATCTCTCTTTACAGCTGTTGGCTCGTGCTCTGCTATCTTTGCAGGAGTCATTGGCTCTTTATCTCTATATTCTTTTAGTGGATCTTCTTTTCTTCTACTCTCTGTTCCAGCTGCGCCTTCTTCATATGCTTTTTCCCGTTCGTCATCAGATTGACCTGCTTTGGCAGTTCTTTTTCTTTTTGGCAGTTCTTCAGACATTATTCTAAGCTCTTCTGGAGTTGGTTCAGTTTCCCTTTCGAATTTGCCGCTTACAAGTCCACTTGGAGCATCAATCCATAAAGAGCTACCGTCATAATTAGTAATATATGACTTTGGAATGTAATAATGATGTATTTTTACATCTCCTTCCCTCACTACAACAAATTCCTTTCCTACTGTTTCAATATCTCCAATGTCTATGTTATCAGTAGTTCTGACACGTTTGTAGATTACCTCTTCCCACGGGATGTTGAGTGTTTCTCCTGTTGATTCTGATTCAAGTGCTACTCCTGGTTCTTTAGCCATAAATGGTACTCCGTGTGAAAATTGTGGGTATGTCGAATCTATTTTTTTTCTTTGTTCTTCATATTCCTGAGTTTTAAATTCTGACTCAGAAGGAGGGCTGTCTCGTTCATACTTATTCTTTATTTCATCTTTTGTCAGTGAAGTATGGAGCTTCTTGCCATCAAATCCTTGGACATAGTATTTAGGAATGTAATAATGCTTCTTACTTACATGGCCTTCCTTGGATTCTAAGTAGTAAGTAGAGACACTCTCAACTTTACCTAGCTCTTGATCATCGCTTGATTTTACAGTTTTATCGATAACATTTTCCCAGGGTAGACCAACCATGTCTTGGGAGGCAGTTGATGGGACACTAGTTGACGACTCTGTTTCTTGCCCACCACCACTATAGGGAGGAATATTGTTTTCAAAATCGGGATATTGTTTTACCATGTTTGTTTTCCTCTGATTATATTCTGGTGTGTCAAATTCAGAAGGATCAGGAGCTTTTTCCTTCTCATATCTTGCCTTTACATCATCCTTTGTGAGAGAAACCCAAAGCTTGTCACCATCGTATCCTTGTATATTGTATTTGGGAATAAAATAATAGTTCTTTGACACCAATCCTTCTTTGGTTTGTATATAGTCCTTAGTTATAGATTGGATCTTGCCCAAATCTTTATTATCACTAGATTTTACTTTCATGTCGATGGCTTTATCCCATGATATAATATCAGACATTTTCCTTATTCATATGCTAATTCAATCACATGCAATTTATTAGTTTAGGCTGATTTTACATATTTTATTAGATTTTTGCATGCATACATGAATTCATTTGTAATTGTATCAGTTTTGATAGATATCATCCACCTGTTTTGGCATTAAAGGCTACAGAGTTTGGTGGTATATTACCCGATTTTATATTAGTTATCTGTATAGTCATCGGACCCGTATAACCTCCATTTACAAATCTAACTGTTGCAAGGCCTCTTCCAGCTGTTGGGACCTGATTTACTTTATTCCAGAGCACCTTACCATGATCAGAGTAAATTGTTATATCATATTTATCTACAGCCACGTTAGGTTGTATGACCGATGGAACAGGAACATGACTGGCACTTGCACCAGTACTCTCTTCACTCTTTATGCCAGTATCTTTTGGCGGGATAGTCTTTGCCGATGGCAGTGGAGCGCTTGCATTTAAAAAATCTATTTCCATATCAAAACCTTTTTTTGGAAGAGAAAGTGAAGATTGATTCCACATTATCTGTACCCTATAGTTTCCTTTGTCCGAAATCTTTTCTTGGATTGCTCCTTTTGTATTATTATTGATGTTTGAGAAAGTTGCAGAGTTTCCGGTATTGCTTGCAGCAGTATTTGTATTTCCTTGAGGAGCCAGCGGGTTTCCTGTATTCTGACTTGTAGTAGCAGAGCCCTGTGCAAATACAGATGGAGTTGATGGCCAAATCGAGTAAAAAAGAACTATAACTGCCACGATCATCACAGAAAATAAAAGGCAACTTAGTGCGGCTTTTTCTCCACCTAGAATATGACTCTTAACAATAGTAAAATCGATTGATTTTTTATTAAATGTCTCTGACAGGCCACTTTGCAATTTGTTTTGAAATCCCGTTTTCATTCAATAATTTATCATGCCGCTTAGTATATAGGAGTTTTATCCTTTAGCCTTTTCTCCTCAAGAGCAAACATCGGTTCTATGCAATCCAAAATTTAAGCAATACATCAATACATCAATATCCCTTTGCTTTCAAAGCATACTTTGTTATATAAGGATGATGATTTCTCGTGGGTGTTAATATCTATTTTCTAATATTTGTATTGTCTATCAACAGTATTGTCTTTATGGGTATAACAAAATGTCCCCCGCCTCTGACCCACACATGATCACAGGTAGCCATACACTCAAGTGTACTCCTCCATGTGCACTCTCTATAACGGGGTGCCCTTACGCTCGCCTTGCGGGATTATGAATTACTACGTATAGTTACCTCATCCCACCAGCGTGCAATTGCAGGCGATCTTTCTGTACCACTTCAAAAATATAAATCTCGTCTATATTTTGACAGCAATTGGGATAAATTTAGCTCAAAAGCAGCCACTGGAACTCGTACTTTGAAACTATCTATGGCCAGAGGTGTAACTTCGCCCAAAATACCTATGCAGTCTTCGTCGACGACGATATTTGCGCATCTCCCAGCAATAAAAATTGGATTTGTATCTACTTTGGTGTAGGCATTTTTGCCAAAGGCCGTTCTCAATAATGCCTGCATAACTGATTTTATTTCTGTATATTCTGCATTTTTATGAGCTATAATTGCTCCTATCTTCCAACATTCAGCTATAGTGTCCGACAAGTGAAAGGTCTTGCCTATTTCGAATAGTTTTTGAGGATACTCCTCATGGACATTGTGTGACAATGTTTTGAGCAATGATGGAAGCAATGTATCGCGTAGGATTTGATGTTCTTCGCTCTTTGTCCCATCTACTTGAAGAATTTTGGCTGGACTTTTCATACCAGACAGTCCATATTGTACTTTATTGCTCACAATGCTAAAATTTGTAACCTCAAGCATTTGCAGTCCAACCATCGTTTGCCTTATTATATCAACGTACCTAGAAAGAGAACTCTTATCCCCAGTCAGATTCGAGTATGGAATCGTAGGTTTCAAATTATAGATGCCATAGCCTATTGCAACTTCTTCAACGATATCAATACCGTTAAATATATCGGTTCTATATCTAGGTATAGTACATTTAATCAGATTTTTATCCATTTCCTTAGCATTTAATCTGCTTTTATGTAAATATTTTACAATTAGATTTATACCAAGATCCAGGCCAAGCATCGTGTTGATATAATGAGGATCAATGCTGATATCTGATGGATCCATTTTAGCTGTGTAAAGAGTTCCATCAAAATTGCGAATCGAAACACTTTGTATTTGAAACCCCGCATCATATAAAGTGATTGCAAGAATTGCTAGGATATCCTCTATAGATTTTTGATTGGTGCCTGTGACTTCTACAAATAGGCTTTTACTATATTTGTTAATCTTTGTTGAATTACTATTTATAATAGGAGGGAAGGATAAAACATTATTTTCTGAGTCTACAAGAACTGGGTAATTCTTCGATTTCTCTTCTAATATGTATCCATACTCCTTGCCTGACTTGGATGTTTTCAAAATTGCTTTAATTGTTTGACTGGACATTCGATCAAGGGGAACGAATGAGAAATCCTCGTCTACTGTTTTATATGTAACAGGAAATTTAATGTTGTCAAGGTTATGGATCCCTATCGAAGCCTTCTTTCTTAACCTTCCTATTCCATTGTGTAGATCTTCTTGCATTCCTATCAATTGTTTAATAGTCTCATCGTCCAATTTTCCATTTTTAGCAACTATTGCAGCTACAAACGGTCTAACGGATTTTATTGATTCATCTACAATATTGACTACATAGTATTTGCCTTCTGCGACATACGTGAACTTTGGAGATCCTATTTCTATTTCTAACAATCCTCGTAAAGCGCGGACAATGCCATAATCTGATCCAAAATCAGGTCGATTTGGATTATACTCTATCCTTATGATCTCACTACTTACACTTTCGATGTCAAGCCCGACATATGGCAGCAATTCTAATATTTTGTCGAGGTCTATGTCTGGTAGGAATTTTTTTAACCTACTAATAGAAAGATTTACAATTGGCATCTAGGAAGACTCCTCAGCCACCTCAAATTATTATCGTAAAGGTCACGGACGTCATCAAGTCCAAATCTCATCATTGCGATCCTTTCAATTCCCACACCCCATGCAAGAACAGGATTGCCTATTCCAAGGGGCTGTGTTACCTCGGGTCTGAAGATCCCCATCCCGCCCATTTCAACCCACCTGTCCAAATCGTCATTATATACCATAGACTGAAGAGATGGTTCTGTATACGGAAAAAACGTCGGCCAGAATTTTATTTTCTTTATTCCTAACTTTGCATAAAATTCACTTTGTAACCCCATTAAATCGCGTAATGAGGCATCTCTAGCAGTGAGAATTCCTTCTACCTGGTTAAATTCGGCGAGATGTTTGTAAGAGATCTTTTCGTTTCTGAATACTCTCCCTATGGAAAATATCCTGGCACTTTCCGGCTTGTTATCCGCAAGATACCTTATAGTTACAGAAGTTGTGTGTGTTCTTAGAACCATTCTTTTAGCCTCTTCAACGTTCCAGTCATATCTCCATCCTTCCTTCTGTATGTCGGCGATTCTTTGAATTTGATTTGAGGTAGCAAAATTATCTTGTTTTATACCAGAAATATAAAAAGTATCTTGCATCTCCCTAGCAGGATGATCTTGCGGAATGAACAGCGCATCAAAGTTCCAGAAACTGGACTGTATTACCGAGCCATCAACTTCTGTGAATCCCAAACTGACGAAAATTTCTTTTACCTCATCAATTATATCGATTAACGGGTGCTGTCTACCAGGGTAAAGAACCGGCGTAGGTGACACCACGTCTATTGATCCAAAATTAATACTCCTCCATTTTCCAGAGGTAATTATTTCAGGTGTTAAACTACGCTCCAGTATTGCTTCATCGTTTAAATTTGATTCGAGAATTTTTTTACCAGCATTTGAAAGAACAATTTCAGAATATTTCTTTTCTGTCTCCACTACATAATTTGGTCGTCTTCTCAGTAGATCAAATGCCTTTCTTTCTTCTTCAGATAATTCATAAATTTCCATATTGTTTTGTTTAAATAATTTTTGTAATAATTTTTCTTCGCTAGACAAATTATCTGCAGAGGAAGTTAACAAAATTATTTTGTCCCGTGTTTGAAACTGTGACAAGTCGATCCAGTGATTTCGTTTTGCATTTGCTAGTGCTGCATTAATTTCATTTGGATTTAGGAGGCCTTTTTTTAAAATTGATGTCAGTGTTTTGTTTCCCTCTTTTATTATGTTTACAAATCTACGTTCTGGTAGGCCTTGTTTTGCTGCCTCTGTTCCACTTATCCCAAGTGAAATCACAATAGATGATTTGTCATTTGATGAAATCAAATTTTTGAACTTGAGCCATTCTATACCGCGTCTTGCTTTATCAGTACCTAGACTTGCAGCTTCTATCAATTTTTCAAGAGGCATACGTCCATTTGGCGCAAGTGCCTTTAACAATGACCTCTCAATAGGATTGAGTTCGCTGTTGTTACTCATTGTTGTAAAGTTTGTGAAAATAAGAAGACTTTTTAAACGTTTAAAGCTTAATTTTGACGATTGTTAAGATATTATGATTGATGTCTCCTCCAGTAAAAACAATGAAAGCAATGATAATTTAACAGATGAATTTAAGGTAACACCCTGGCAAGTAGAAGGTAAAATAGATTATAACAAATTGATAGAAAGGTTTGGCACTCAACCAATAACACAAAGCATACTTGACAAAGTTAAGAAAGCGACAGGAGAGCTTCACCCGTTGTTAAAATTGCAGTACTTTTTCTCGCATCGAGATTTTGACTGGATATTGGATAAGTATCAAGAACATGAAAACTTTTACCTATACACTGGAAGGGGGCCATCAGGAATGGTTCATATGGGTCATCTGATGCCATGGATGTTCACAAAGTACCTCCAAGACAAATTTGGTTCGAATTTACTTTTTCAATTAACAGATGATGAAAAATTTCTGTATGCTCAAACGCGCAGTATGGAAGAGATCAGACTTTATACTTATGAAAATATATTAGATATAATTGCAACGGGGTTTGACTCAAAGAAAACAAGAATTGTGGTTGATACTAAGCACATCCAATACCTTTACCCTCTCGCATCAGAAATTGCAAAGAGAATTACATTTTCAACTGCAAAATCAGTTTTTGGTTTCTCAAACTCAACCAATGTTGGTATGATAGGATTTCCACCTATACAGGCTGCACCATGTTTTTTGCCTTCAGTAATTGAAGGCAAACCAACTCCTGTTTTGATTCCAGCAGCGATAGATCAAGATCCTTATTGGAGAATGACAAGAGATGTAGCCGAACGTATGGGCTATTACAAACCCTCCCAGATCCACAGCAAATTTCTTCCAGGTCTTGGCATGTCAGGCAAAATGTCCTCCTCAAAGCCTGAAACCGCAATATTTACCTCAGATGAGCCAGAGGAAATCGAAAAAAAAGTGTCTGCAGCCTTTACAGGAGGCCAGGCAACAGTTGGGCTACAAAGACTATTAGGGGGAAATGCTATCGGATGTCCTGTTTTCTGGTATCTGCGATATTTTTTTGATACGGAAAGAGAGTCCGATGAACGTTTGCTAAAATGCAAGAGCGGCAATTTATTATGTGGAGAATGTAAAAGTGATTTAGCAAAAGGATCAAAGTCCTTTATAACAAATTTTAAGAAGCGAAGGGAAAAAGCAAAAGATGTTATTGCTAACTTCATGTATGATGGACAAAGCTACGGAAAGTGATCTGTTATGGAGACGACAGAAAAGTTTGAATGTGATGATATATATGAAGCAGAGAAACTATCATCCTTGACGGCAGTACAAGAAGACAATTCGACATATATTCATAATATAGCCGATGTTATAGAAAATGAAATAATTATTATTCTCAAGGATAAATCATGTCATAGCATCCTTATGAAAGATAGCAGTAACGCTATGAAGCTAAAGGAATTGCTATCACAAATACTTCAAGGTAAGAAAACTATTTCTAAGAGTAGCTTTGATCATTACGTTACAAAAATTACCATTACACAATGAACAATGTTCTTGGTTTGTAATGGCCTCACTATAAAATAACAAGACCATATCAAAAAGACTAACTGCAGTATTACTAAATGGTAACCATGACGTTAAAGCTAGAATTTCCTTCTATAATACTTAGCAGCAACTAGATAGGATCGCATCTCTGTGAGGTCCTGGGCAAACCTATTCAACGCAACTCCTTAGATATCTCTTCCATTAGTATCTGTTGAATTTTTCTAAAATATAGACCAGTTGAATATGGCATGAGGGGTATGTAATCTTCTATTACCTGCATTATATATGGTACCGCTCTTCTTGATACATCCATTTTAAATTTCATCCATAATAATCTATCTTGTTCGAAGTGTATCTTATTTCTAAGGTGAGAAGGGACAGTGTCTATTGCTCGATCTTCTACTCTCTTGTACCAATAAGCAATAATTTCTGGATCAAGTCCTTCTTTTAACTGTTTTATATTGATCCCAATTTTATAAGAAGCTATATCTATAAGATCATGTCTATGCATGTAAATTAGCATTGATAATCAGATAAAAGTCAAGGCATATACATGGTTTAAGTAAATAGATCAACTTTTAAACGCTGCTACTATTGCCATGTTTTTT
>JAFAQB010000213.1 GCA_019246625.1 Nitrososphaeraceae archaeon | reverse complement strand
ATATATAAAATGTCTAGATGCTTAACATATCTCTAATGCCGTCTGAGATTACTTTACAGTTTAGTCTATTATTATTACTTTCCAACCAGTATCGGCTTTGCTAGCTGATATTCTTTGTCGCTTAATAGATTTGAATGGCAATTAGATGTATGTCCAAGATTGTGGAAATATCCTTGTGATTCGACACTTGATACAGGTACCAATCCATCATTTGGTTTTGGAAGCTGAGAATATCCAACTCCTCCCAAAAGCTGGGGGCAATTGAGCAATAAGGAAGGATTCCAGTCACCTGCAATGGTATAGTATTTTGTATTTGAATTCATTCCTACTTTGGTATCTGCTGCTCCAGGTTTCAAGTCTTCGACAGCTGGTTTACAAATGTTACTTAATTGTGCTATTGGCGAACCTGCGTTAGGTGTTCCGATCATTATTAGATTTGCAACAGCTTTATTATTAGTAAAAGCATTGTTTGCCAAGAATACTCTTGCATCCAGCCCTCCCTTGCTATGTGCAACAATGTTTACCTGTTTAGGAGAAGATCCTGTAGCCGTCATATTGTTGAGAATTTGCTGTACCTGCAAGTTTAATTCCTTAGCATGATCTGCAGCAGACCCACATTTATCGTCAGATTTATAGAATGTAATTGGATAAAAAGTAATACCGTCTTTTTTAAGTAAATCTTCCCATATTGTCCATACTGATGCGTCTGAACCATAACCATGTATCAAAAGTACTGGGAGTGGTTTGTTTGTAGCACCGCCACCGGTACCAGTGTTATTATTACTGCTTGTTTGAGCTTGACTCTTTGCTATAGACAGAAATGATCCACTAGCCATTATTGTTATAATCATTACAGAAACAGTAACAATTGTCATTATTTCCTTATTCATATCTGTCGACTCATACAAGCTACAATAGGTTATATTGATTTCATATATGATATATACAAAGCTACATAAACAAATACCCAAACTCATATATGCTGGGATAGAATCCGACAGAATAATAACCACACAGTAGAACAAAGAGAAAGGATCTTGATACCATAGAAGCCAGGTGTCCTATTTATCCAGAAATTGATCATTGGTTAAAGTCAGAAAAACAATTGGCTCAAAATCTCATATTAATATAAATGGCAGGGAAGAACCTAACGGTATTGGATTAATAGTTGATAATTAGCAGCAGCCATGGTAAAATGTAAGCAGTGATTGGATCACATTATAATATGTGTTTTTGATATTATAACTTTAATATTCCATCTATAGTTTCATTCTTGCTGTTTGATCAAAATAACTTACAAAACTTAAGAGCCTTCCCTTATTAACAAAGGTATTAATACATGCGCATAAGAACAAACCTACAAGATATAACATACAAATGCTAACTATCTATCATTTCATCCAATATAAGATCACACCATTTTAGGATCGATTTTTGTACAGCATATTAAAAATAGCAATAGAAGATATCTTCATATCAAACGTATTGCTAAAGAAGTTGCAGACAGACTTTTAGCAGCGTGCTAATCCTCTTATTTCAGACACGATAATATTACATTTAACGATGAAGATATATACATACTATGCTTAGCTGAATTTGCACTTTCATGTTCTTTTCTATGTAGTTAACAGATATATGCTGTAGATATGAGTCTTAGATATTAGCAGGGTTGTGAACATCCCATATATGATTGGAATTGGTAGACCTATAATCTATATCATTATTGGAGTGATTATAATAGCTTTAGTGTATTATTTTAGGAAGAAGACAAGAAGAATAAGAACAGGACAAAAAGGTTAGAATAGACTGCAATAAACCTTATGCCTGCTCTTTAGTGATTTCCTTCCCTTTTAGTAATTGACTACTTAGACTTGTGTGTTTTCTAAAATAAATATTCAGGTTGGGTTGATATTACCCTGGCCAGTTAGACGTTCCCATTTGCATAGATTGAGGAATCCATCACTACTTGCAAGTACGTTGTCATTGAGCGTAGACACAGGAAATTTGCATTCTATTTCTTGGCTGCTTACAAGTCCTACTATGAGTGGTTCGGATACACCATGTGAAAATCGGTCCAGCAGAATTGCCAAAATAAAGTTCGCAGTTCTCAGTCCTAAGCTCCTCGCCACGATTTGAATCGCCATCTGTATCATTGATAATGTAACCTTGCATATCAAGTGCTGATGAATTGGCAAAGCTTGCTAAACTCAAAGAACAATGAACAATATCAGAACCAGAATATACTAGTGGTGTTCTTTTCAACTTCTTCAGAGAGTCTTGTAAGTTGTTTATAATGATGGAATATAATAGACATAAAAATCGGCTGTATTCTTATTGGGTTGGCAGAATAAGAGTGTGCAGAATTGTATAAATGAGCAATAGAAAACATTCTATCAAATACCTTCCTGTCTGACTTGTCAAGACACTTTCTAAATTCCTTCCATTCATTTTGTTCCATTACACTGGCTATTCTAAACGAGGGAATAGTTCTGCCCATCTAATGACTCCTGTATTTATTTTGAGATACTAGTGGTAGCTAATAAATACAGACAATAAAAGCAAATGAATCAACATATGATCATAGCTTGTCTTGTAGGTGTATAGTCAATGAAGTAGCCATAATACATCAGAAAACCTAGAGGTATTATCTACTATACCCACTACAATATCGCTTTTCTTAGAGTATCATTAAACATAGTTGAATTTCGGTATGGATCATCATAACCATGATCAAAGGATCCACATTGATATAATGTATTGTATTCAAATTCCAGCATGTGTTGTAGTATTTGGTTTGTTATGAGATTATTATATGAGCAAACGAATAACAATAGTTGCAGCAGTTGCTTTTGGAATATTAGTATTGGGAGTATCGGCGGCAGAGAATGTCAATGCAGACGATGAAGCATCACAACATTACAAGATAGATGATTTAAAAGTGAGAGTGAGTGAATGAATAATACTCCAATAGTTTGGAAGCTATGACATTTTCGGTAGCATTTATTTACATATATGATATAGTTGTAGGCAAAGTTGGTGGTATGTACTGAAGCATAATAAACAACTCAACTCTTCAAATATAATAATGGGTATATTTTGTATCGATGGTGCAATGAGTTTCAAAATTATGAAGAGGTATAATAAATCGTAATGACAACTTGTCCTGTCTGTAAAGGTTCTGGTAAATTGCCAGTTACGCAAGAACCAAAGGCGGAATCACATGGTGAGGAAACAGTTAGCGAGTGCCCTACATGCTATGGTAAAGGAGAAGTAGACAAGTAGGCCAAGTATTTGTCATTATCTTATAAGAGTATTATATTAGAATCAGACTAAAATCTAACTAATGCCTTGCTAGTTACTAGTAGTTATAATAACATTATCTATTACTTTAATCTACACTAAGCTTAGGTAGCAATATGCACATTTCATATATATGCAGATTTTAATAATTTCAAAGCTGCTGAACGGTACAGTAGATTAGTCTTCTTATTAATGGTTTAAGACAAGAGTTAAGCCTGTATAGGCTGCAAGCTCGCAAGACACCTCTAAGAAGCTATATATTATAGGTAATATTCGCCTTTATTTTACTATTGTTTCTGGGATGATTCTTAGTACCAGTCTGATTAATGTCGTACAGAGCAAACAAAAGTTATTCTATATTATTTTTTCTTTTTGATTTGGTATCACTCAACAACTGTTTAGCTTTATCCTGACCCAGGATCTTGTTTACTTTTTCTTCTGATTCCTCTCCTTTTCCCGAATCCAGCATACTGGTGGCATTATCTTTAGTATCTGGGGTAAAATCCTTCATTGCATTATCTATTACCTTTCTGTTACCCCTAGCCAGATCCTTGGGTCTAAATACAGCACCCATATAATGTCTTATAGATCTTATAAATAATAAGACTGTTTGGATTTGACATGTTAAAAGCATATAATATTTCTAATTATTTTATTCATTTGCATGCTTTTGAAAACTCCTCGAATGTTAAGTAAGATTGATGATATCAGCAGCCTCAAAATAAAAGGTGACAGCTATAGGACTAGAAGCAATTTCACTTACTTCCCTCTGCCATCCATTATCGCTTGCTATCGTTACGTTGTTGCTGCTGTTGATTGTCGACTATCACTTTTCCACTACCATCGCAATCATCATTGGATGCTGTCTCTCTTCTAGGTTTTTGCTCATCATTTCACCGATATTTATAGTCATTATGACATGCAATTAGATCGACAACCAATCAGGCCGCTTTTAAAATTCAAAATCAAAATAAATTTTGAAGATAACTAAAAATTTCGGTTTTGTCGATGAAATCATGTAGCCCAGTCTTTCGAGAAAGAAGGACATTCTTAATGACTGCTAGCTGATTTTGAGGCCATAAAGCTATCTACTATCCTTCAGTAATGATTGAACAGGAAAGAATAGAGTTAATGGTACGTGAATAGGTTTGTCTTTGCTAGGTCTACAACTTCATCTCCTTTGCCATTCACTACTGCCTTTATCATATAAAGTGTGAAGCCCTTGATCTGTTCCAGAGTAATAGTTGGCGGCATAGCCAACTCTTGTCTATTCACAGTTACATCGACCAAGGCTGGACCTTCGTGCTCTAAAGCCTGACTTAGCAATGACTTTACCTGCTCCGGTTTTTCAGCTCGTAGTCCCAAGATTCCAACTGCTTCAGCCAGCTTTGAGAAATCGGTTTCTACAAAATCAGTTGCATGGGAGAGGAATCCGGCTGCCTTCATTTCAAGTTCTACAAAACTCAGAGAGCTATTATTAAAGACAACTACTTTGATAGGCATCTTTAATTGCTTTAATGAGATAAAGTCCCCCATCAGCATAGAGAACCCACCGTCCCCAGAAAGGCAAATCACCTGACGATCTGGAAAAGTTTCCTGTGCTCCAATTGCTTGTGGCAGAGCATTTGCCATCGAGCCATGTGAAAAAGATCCTATCAGCCTCCGCTTGCCATTCATGTGTAGATAACGCGCAGCCCAGATCGTAGGGGTACCAACATCACAGGTAAATATCGCCTCAGGTGATGCTAGCTCGTCAATTATCTTTGCAACGTACTGAGGATGTATTGGCCTCTGTCCTATCTTGCCGATTGCATGCGCATTCAAGTCCTTCCGTGCTTCTCTATAATGGTCAAGGGATTTCTTCAGATGATGTTTACCTTTGTCTGATTCTTTCTGCTTAACCAACGGTATCAATGCTACCAGCGTCTCACGGACATTTCCGACTAGTCCCAGATCCACTTTTGTACGCCTACCTATCTGTTCGCCTCGAATGTCTATCTGAACAATGTATGCATGAGAAGGATAGAATTGCTGATACGGAAAGTCAGTACCAAGCATGAGTAGCAGGTCAGAATTCATAATGGCATAGTATCCTGAAGAAAAACCGAGTAATCCAGTCATTCCTACATCATATGGGTTTTCATATTCTATGAACTCCTTTCCCCTCATAGCATGAACTATTGGAGCCTGCAGAATACTTGCAAGCTTGATCAGTTCCGAATGTGCCCCAGCACAACCCGCACCACCTAGGATGGTCACCGTTTCTGCAGAATTGAGAACTTCTGCAAGCTCCGCAATTCCTTGTGGACTAGGACAGACTATTGGCTCGGATTCTCTTACGCGTGTGGCGGGTCTAGCAGATACAGCCTCATGCAGAGCAACATCACCCGGGAGGACAATAATAGAAACCCCAGAGCGTGAAAGGGATGTCCTCATTGCAATATCAAGAACGCGCGGAATTTGGTCTGCATGTGATACAAGCTCGCAATAGTGACTACATTCTTTGAACAAAAGCTCAGGATGTGTTTCTTGAAAGTATGAGCTTCCAATTTCTCTGCTTGGTATATGTGCAGCAATTGCCAAGACAGGAACTCTGCTCCGATAACAATCATAAAGTCCGTTTATCAGATGCGTATTTCCTGGCCCGCAGCTGCCCGCACATACAGCAAGCTTTCGAGTGAGATGAGCCTCAGCTCCGGCTGCAAAAGCAGCTGTTTCCTCATGGCGAACATGAATCCAGGAAATCTTTTCTTTGCCCCGATC
>JAFAQB010000208.1 GCA_019246625.1 Nitrososphaeraceae archaeon | reverse complement strand
AATCGCTGCAACTAGATTAGTAAATAACATGATGTTTGCGAACATGAATATATTCAAGAATTTGATGCTACAAGCAAAACATAATGTAAAGGAATTATCTAGAATAGGAGTTAGTACCGCAAAGACATTTGAGCAGACATCAAGAGACAATGCCACGAGATTAGGCCGTAATAATACCAATAATTCTACTGAGGTTTATGTTCAAAGAGAAGAAGAGCAAGAACAGAGTAGGTTTTAAGAATATTTTTGAATTATCTTCCACCTTATTTATTTATATATACATTCCGTAACTAAGAGTAACTGAATAACGAGTAGTTTTTAGTACACAACATTTCATAATAAAGACTCTGACACTAACCTCATAACAGTACCAAATTAATATCATGCAAGGGTTTCTCAATCACAATTGCATCTAAAATATAATATATCAACCTTGATGATTGCTGGCAAGGCCTATCAATTTGAATACAAAATTATCGATACCTAAAATTGGGTTGTTTTATAAAAAGATAAAACAGTAGATTTCATTTCCTCTCCATCAGATAGAGCTCATCGAAATTACAGAATTATTGTAGACTATAAAAGGTAATGCAAGCGAAAGACCGTTTTGATACAAAAAGAATTAGGCTGGTTCTAGTTGGTTCTGGTTTTACGAATTTTCTAAACTCTTTTGATACCTATTCATTTGCCCCACCGGCACCTTGTTCATAATCACTACCAGAATCTGTAGCACCAGCTGTTCCTTTTGTCATGCCGCTTCTTCTGGCTCTTTCTGCTGCGTCTTTGGGATTTGTTCCAACTTGTCCTGGCTCTACGATTTTCTGATCACTTGGATCTCTCTTTACTGCTGTTGGTTCATGCTCTTTTTCTTTAGCAGGTGTCATTGCTTCCTTTGCTCTGTATTGTGTTAACGGATCATCTTTTCTTCCTGCCTCTGTCCCGGGGGTCCCTTCTTCGGATTTTCTATTCTGTAAGTTACTCGAAGAAGTATCACTTCTTATCTCTTTCGCAGAACTTGTTACTTTGTCTTTAGCATCAGTCATTTTTTCTTTAGTAGTAGATGCACCCTCTTTTGTGGTACTTGTTACTTTGTCTTTAGCACCCTTTAATTTTTCTTTAAATTTATCTGTAACCTTACTCATCGTTAATATACTAGGGTATATATTCTATTAATGCATGTCTATTAAATTATCAGATTAAAATGTTCTAAAGTGATTCTTTAGAAACATAATATACATTTCATTTATAATTATAAAGAACTGATAACTACAGCAATTCCGCCATTGTTTTTGTTATCTATCAATGATGACTTTTAAAACGATAATTCAGACATGAATCTGTAGCGAGAGGTCGCGATGGATATTTTAAGAGATGAACGAGAAAAAGAGAACCTTACTTGATTCAGAAGGTCTTAATTATTATCTTGTCTTCTGTTTTAACCTATAACAGGGCAATAATTTTGATTGTGTATCATATCTAAATAGTTATGTTCGGCTAGGAAAAATCATTTTGAGTTAAAATCTTTAGTTCTTCGAAATATCTACTGCAATATTTGCATTTCTCATCTAGATCAGGCTCTGTTAACTTAAGGTAATCTGTATAGCTAGGTATGTCCTAGCTATAATTGCTATGAATAGAACTAGAACACACCTAGCTATAGTTAGTTATGGCCTGTACCTTTATTATAGTTCCAGAAGCTTCAGGTTAGCAGCCAAATGTTTGTCATCGTTCATGGTAAAAAGGAGTCATGTATCCATATGGAAGTGGGTTCAGATAGAGATATGCCTTCTTAGCTGATAGATTTAAAGCAGATAGACATAAAATCAAACAGGTATTTGTTGACGAAACCCTAATCAAAATAGACGGTCTAGAATATTGGCTATGGATAGCTTACGAGCCTAACCTGGATGTCTGTTTGATGATGCATCTTTCAATGGAGAGGACAATGTTAGTATGCTATCAGTTTTTCAAGCAGTTAAGGAACAGCTATGGCAGGAAGCCTATTTTTACAGATGGTGCCTATTGGTATAATACAGCTTGTAGATAGATGGTTAAGATTGCCTCATCGAATGTATGGTACTGAAATGAAGAATATAATGGAACGGTTCATTCAACATATCAAGGACAGAACTGAATGTTTCGACGACCATTTTCCTTGCAGAAAGCCAGATTGTAATATGCAACATATATGGAACTGGTTGAAATTATTTGTACTTTATATTCATATGGATATGGATAGAACAAGGTTTATGACATTCTTCGTTATAGATCGAGTTTAAGTTAACAGAGTCCTAGATCCAAACATCTCCTTTATATTTACATGGTATTTAGATGATCCTTTGCTTGGTCATTAAGAACTTCATTGGAGTTGAATCCAAAAATTAATAAGTGACAGACATGGTATTTGCCCAATGGTTATAAAACGTCGAACGGCAGAGATAGCGACAATAGTTATGTCAGCCATCATTGTCATATCTTTTGTGGCTCTTACCAATCAGTTTGTGCAGATAACATCAGCACAAAACAAGACGTCGTCGGGTTCTGCCAATACAACATCAACAGGGAGCAAAAATACAACATCTGGTAATCAAAGTTCTAGTTCAAATCCTTTAGCGAACGTTCCTATAATAGGAAAACTCTTTGGAAAATAAATAGAAATAGATCATTAGTTGATATTGCTGCAGGCGATCAACGGATCTCTTCGCGGACAATTTTATCCTAAAACTAATAATGCTACAGCGTTTCGCTGCATGTTCGATACGTACCGGATTACATAATTCTCACTAAGGAATTTGATTTATAATACTTTTATTAGTTATTTCATTGTAGGGAGCACTTAAAAAAATTATAATGATTGATCTGATTTTTTGTACATGTGAACTATCAGGTCCAACAATACAACAAATTAGACTAAATGGACAAAGGATAAAATTTTTGTTATAAAACTATTATATTTGATAAAGGGTCAGATTGTACTGCTAAAAATCATGTCTGCTGAAAAGTATAATAATAAACCAAAAGCTAGTCATCTAAAAATTTCTAAAACAGCAGTAATCATGCTTATAGTAGTAGTTGTATCTATAACGCCACATATCAAACCAGTAGGCGCACAAAATTCTACTACAAAAACTAAGCTTAACGCTATCTCTAACTTATTTATTGCTGATAAGAGTTACCCAATTAAATATGATATGACCACTGGTAAGCTTTTAGGTCTTGTGGGAGATAAAGACAAGTCCACGCTCATAGCTATCATATCAACTCCATCTGACAAAGGAACTT
>JAFAQB010000178.1 GCA_019246625.1 Nitrososphaeraceae archaeon | reverse complement strand
AAATAGATAGATCCCTTACCAGTAAGAGGCTATCAGAAAGTAGCTGGACTAGTAATCCTATCAATACTACTCTATCAAACCATTGTTTATTACAATTGCAAGACACACAAAGAACATCCAAAAGCAATCAAATACATGTTAGGAAGCTAATCAACCAGAAAACTAACTTAAAAAATGGTGATTCAAATTATGCCCCAATCTCAGTTATAATTAGCTAAAATGGAGGTTTTGAAAAATGGCTTTAACTCATCATAGACTACCGTATAGATTATCGGAGATGTTTAGAAATACATTTTGTCTTCTGTAATTATGATAAGCTTTTGTTTTTCAATACACCTAGAATCTAAATAATGTATCTAGACTGCTTTGGCTCTCCTGCATTTAGCCCACAGAGATTCTAGGGAACAACTATTAGTTATTCATTCACATAAATAGCACAATCAGCTTTTAAGAAATAATATCTGCCGTTATAAACGACTATTAGAAGCACCAATGTCAATGCATCACAAAGCATATCCCCAGACATTCATAGGAAAAAATTTACTGTACAATGCATTTCTATTCATTAACACAAATAATCATAGTGATCATGAGCCAAGAACCCTCCGTATAGTACTGACAAAATGTTCTACATCGACTGGCTTTCTTATAATATCATTGTGACTTGCGCCAGGCAGTATGCTTATTAGCTCTTCAGATGCATCAAGAGCAGACATAAAAAGTATCTTAACTGGGATATTCATTGCCTTTAATCTATTATATAGTTGAAGTCCATTTATATGAGGCATTCTGATATCCATTACTATTAAATCATAGTAAGAAGGCGTTTTTGTTGCGAAGCATTTCAATGCTTCTTGAGGATCTGTAAATGCGTCAACATGATAGCCTTCACTAGCCAAGAATGTCTCGTAAGTCAAAAGTGCATCTGATTCGTCATCCACTATCATAATATTAGGTTTTTGTTGTTGTTCGTCAAGAACTGGCAATTTTATTATCTGTGGAGTAATTAAATGATGCCGCATTGGGGTAACATCTAGTTCTGAGACTTGTTTATCAGAGTTTAAAGGATTAATAATAATATTTATATTCCTGTTTTCTACAGAATAGATAGGATATTTGTATTCCGAGTTAATTGGATATCCACCTAATCCTTGGAAATGATAATGATCATTAAAATGAGATTTTTTTATGATTTGATATAGATCATCACCTATTACCATTCCATTTGGTTTCGCTCTAGAATTTATTTTTGCACAGAGGTTCACCGTAGAACCAAATAAATCATCAGTGTGTGATGTTATAGATTTTGCTATCTCTACTTTACCATAATCAGCGCTAATTCTGTAGAGAAGATGAGGTAATTCTTCTTCTCTTAACTTTGCGTTGATAACATCACTAGCTGCTATTGAAGTAATTCCGCAGTCAACTACTGCATTGAAAGCAGATTTGTTGGTAGAATCGGATGTCTTTGGAAAATAATATGTCAAGCAATCGCCAGTATTCTTAATTATCTTTGCGTCAAAGTTTCTGGCTATTGCAGCCATTGTATTAATAAATATTGAATAGTATTTCCTAATTTTTCTTGCATCAGCTATTTGGGCTGTGATCTTTGTAGAATCCACCATATCAACAAAGCAGACACAATAAGTTCGTGAATTACCAGAAAATGATATCTCCTCAGATGGATTACTGAAATAGAAAGGTAAGGATTCCTCGTTATTCGAATTAGATTTTGAAGAAATCAACACATGACATCCTCAACTTATACACTCGTTTTAATGTATTTAAGATATACTAATAATGTTTAAATATATAATGTCATTATATTGATAGAGTATTTAAAGTTACCAAGCATCGAGTAGGATCGACATCTCGGTCTTTTGAATGCTTAATTTAGTTGGATATTTATGCATTATTTTAGGTTTATTTATTCAAAGGCTTCGGGTTAATAGTATTTTGATCGACACTATGTCATGAAAATGTCATATGGGATAAATGTTGTTATTAACATTTAAATGGTTTAACAAATAGCATAATTGCCTTGTATTAATCAACATGATAAGAACAGCTTCCTGACCGTGTAAACTCACACGTTCATCAATGGAGAAGTCAAATATAATGGTTTAACCAAATCAGCTACATCGACCCAGCATCTTGCAATTTTATCCATTGAATAAATTGAATTAATAATTGCAATGGTTAATTCTGAATTCCTTGGTTCTGCCTTTGCCGACAGTTCCTTTATTGATTTTATGAGATCATTAAACTTATTATACATTTTCACAACTTCGATAGATTCTGCTCTATTCTTTGTAGTAAAAGCGACTACAGACTTTTCATGCATTTTTTCAATTAATATACTAAGATTGGTGATCATATCAATGAGTTTTGTATGAAAAATATCAGGTACTGCTGATGCGAATTCCGTAATATAATCACCAGCACTTTCAAGTTGGTTAGCAGCAATTCTATAATCGAGAATGTCAATGTTGCTCAAATTAAGTTTACCTGCCAGTTTCTGATCTACCATGGCACTTCGTATCAACCTCACAAGCAAAAAGTATTGCCGATCTACTTCATCATCCCTGCTCATTATCAATTTTCCAATACCATTTTCCTTGCTTCGCAGCCCCTCCAGTGTATCCCTAAACATTCCTGCTATAATTGAGCTCATCCGTCTTAGAATCTTCTCTGCATTTAGTGCATTCGCGTCGAGTAAGAATTGTGAGATAATATTAAAGCCATCTTCATCAATTATCTCTAAGCCAACAAGTTTTTGCATTATATGTTTGATAAGTTCTCGATCATCAAATGATATTTGGGATTTGCCCTTAATACGTATTATATTGTAGCCAAGGAGGTAAGCACCATAGATCTGATTGACTAGACTATCTATCGAGGCATGGGTATAAGGGATCGTCACTTCTTTCATATCTTCGTTACCTACATCCGACGAAAACAAAGAGATCGAATTATCCCTATTAATCTCAATTAACACCATATTTCCTTTTTTTAAGTTGTGGTTTTTGATCCATTCGCTGGGTAATGAAACCAACATGCTACTGCCTATTTTTTGTAGCCTTCTAGCGTATTTAGTCATAATTAGATTTATACTAATTTATATTAATTAAACACTATTTTTATATTTTTTATTATCTATAAATTCAATATGACATCCGTAGTTGTGGAGCCCATTGCCGTAGCTAGAGGATTCAGCCCAGGTCACGTTACTGGTTTTGTTGTAAGGAAATCAGCTAGAACTAGGAATAATAATTATCTTTATGTTGGTTCCACGGGAGCGGGTTTTTCAATTGACCGGGGAATTACAACTACGGTTGAAATTTATGAGCACGATTTAGTTAATTATCGGATTTCAATTAATGGCCTCAAAGTTGAAAATGCAGAAGTTTCTAAATGGGTTCTAGAAAAATATCTCAAAATTATTGATAAGCACTATTACATCAACATCGAACATGAAATCAACATTCCTATAGGCTTTGGGCTTGGTTCTAGTGGAGCCGCAGGTCTAAGTTTATCTTATGCACTTAATGAAGCATTTAATACAGGTCTGAGTATGAAGGAGGCAGCACAGGTTGCACATAATGCAGAGATTGCTTGTAAAACAGGTCTGGGAACTGTAATCGCAGAATTTACAGGAGGATTCGAAATGCGAATTGATCCTGGGGCTCCAGGTATTGGTACTGTAGAAAAGATCGAACTCAAAAACCATAAAGCTGTCATTCTGTGCATTTCTCCAATTTCTACAAAATCATTTCTCAGAAATCATATCTATTTGGCAGATGGACTCGGTGAGAAGATGTTAAAAAGATTAAGGGCATCGAGAGAAATTGATGACTTTTTAGAGATGTCGTACTACTTTGCACACCATCTCGGATTAACTGAAGGGAGATGCAAACTCCCCATTCAAAGACTAAGATCTCAAGGTTTTGAATGTGGAGTGGCATTATTTGGAGAGACATTATTTACAATAGTCCAAAGTGACCGGGTAAATGAAGTAAAAGAATGTCTTAAAGGTTTTAAAGGTGATTTAATTGTATGCAATATTGATAATACTGGAGCAAGAAGCGTATAGTTAAAAGGTACATGAATATCCCATCAAACCATCCTCGTGCAAAATCTCTTTATATAAGAGAGCTACTCGTTACTGGTTTTAGAAACGGATTAGTTGCTCCAGAGGGCTTGATTGCCCATGGCAGAGGAGAAGCTTTTGATTATCTTTTGGGTGAACATACAACTAAAGCTGCACGTGATGCAGCAAATGCTGCTTCTTCTATGCTTTTACTTTCGAAATATCCTGTAATTTCAGTTAATGGTAACGTGACTGCACTTTGTGCAAAAGGAATTATAGAATTGAGCCACGTTACTGGTGCCGCAATAGAAGTTAACCTCTTTTATCGTACTACTGAACGTGAAATGGCAATTGAAAAGGAATTGAAAAAGAATAAAGCGAAGACTATTCTTGGAATAGGTTCCGAAGCCTCTATGCGAATCCCTGAACTACAAAGTGAACGAAGAAGAGTAGATCCTAATGGGATCTATAAAGCTGACACTTTGCTTGTACCATTGGAAGACGGTGACCGAGCCGAAGCTCTTGTAAATATGGGCAAAACAGTGATCACGATAGATCTAAATCCACTATCAAGAACAGCAAAAGTAGCACACATAACAATTGTCGATAACATCATCAGAGCCATTCCTGAGATGATTGTTGCTGCAAAGCAGCTCAAAGAGAAAAATGCTTCGGTAATGAAGAGAATTGTGGAAGAATTCGATAACAAGGCGAACCTCGCAAAGTCACTCAATATTATTCGTGGCGATATATAGATGCAATACGAAGAAACTAACAACGGCAGAGAAGCAAGAAAAAAAATAAGAGTAAATGACGTTATAATGATGAAACAAAAAAATGAAAAAGTTTCTGTTCTTACTGCTTATGACTATTCTACTGCATCAATTTGTGATAAAGCAAACGTTGACATCTTGCTTGTAGGTGATAGTGCAGGTATGATAATGCTTGGCTATCCAAACACGATCCCGGTAAGCATGGAAGAAATGCTATTATTCTGCAAGGCCGTATCTAGAGGAACAAAGAGAGCAATGGTCATAGCAGATATGCCATTTGGGTCATATCAACCTAACGTCGATAATGCTGTAAAAAATGCTATTCAATTTATCAAAGCAGGATGTGACGCTGTAAAACTTGAAGGTGCAGATGAAATAATTCATACAATTAGAGATATAGTTAATGCTGGAGTTCCTGTTATGGGACATATAGGGTTAAAACCCCAGACTTGTACCTTGTGGGAAGGCTACAAGTTACAAGGAAACACAAAGGATTCTGCGTTAAAACTGATTGCAGATGCAAAAGCATTAGAACAAGCTGGAGTATTTAGCATAGTATTGGAGATGGTTGCAAG
>JAFAQB010000451.1 GCA_019246625.1 Nitrososphaeraceae archaeon | reverse complement strand
ATATAAATACAATAGTCTCCATCAAATAATCCATCTGTAAAGAATTGCCTGCAGTACATACTTTTACCAGCTCCAGCTGGCCCGATAAGAAGTAGCAGACTTTCAGGTATAACTCCTTTATCTAAGAGATCTGATATGCCCGGAATCTGCATTAATTAATTAGTTTTTCATTGAGTCATCTATATACTTTTTATATCTTCAAAATCACTCTTTACTTTGTACCCCTTCTATCTTTTGGGCAAGCAGCTCAAATTGCTTTGCAAAAGGATGGTCAGGATATTTGAGGACAGTCAAAAACTCCTTCTTAGTAAATTGGATATCGCAATAACAGTAGATAGCAGAAATAATATCCATTCTAATGTCGCTTGCAAGTGCACTTGAAAGTATGTTTGACTCAGCTTTTTGCTGTTGCATCATAGAAACTGATTCGATATTTGAAGAAGAAGGGGAAGAGGAAGATGTAGTAGTAGAAGAAGAAGCAATGCCGGGCACTGGTGTTATGTGAGGTGTAATAGTGAGGTCTGATACATGTTCTGGAACACAATATCCAGACACCCTATTCATTACAAGATATGATCTGGCGCCGAACTTTGTAAAGGATCCATAGATTTCTTCGGCCATCTTCTTTGTGCCTTCGATGTCAAGGTCGCCCATTTTGAGGGTTAGAAAGAGAGTATCTGCAACAGCCAGTGCATTTATCGACCAATACCTTATACCGGGGCTGGTATCGATTATAATATAATCAGCATCATGAAGTGAGATCAGCTGTTCTCGTAAAAGTATAAACCTTCTAAGTAATTGTATTTTAGAGCTATCCTGTTTTCCCCCTCCACCCTCAAGTTTGTAAATCTCTTCTTTTTTTGAATTGCAAAAACCAACCCATAATTTACCGGTTATTTTTTCTTTTTCTTTTTCTTTTCCTTTTGCTGAAAGATTGCTATTATAGTATACCTCTTCAATAGCAGGAGTAAGATCCATTATTATGTCTCCAACTTCTGCAGTGCCATTTAGAAAATCATTAATCCACCTTTTAGGTTCCTTATCAAAATACGCCTGAAGACTGGGGGCATATACATCTAGATCCAGCAAAAAGACGCGGTGGCCTTTTTTTGCCAGCAATGCTGCCAGATTAGCAGCTATTGTTGTCTTGCCAGTGCCGCCCTTGTAAGAATGGAAAGCAATACAGCTAGCCATGGAACCTATATATGCTTGTTAATATTCCCATATATACTATTTTATGTCCATATATAGTCAATACAAAACAATAGTATCCACAAATGACTAAAATAATGTAATTTCACCTATGACATTTATATGCTATGGTGACATATATGCTCAAAGGTTTCTCTATGAGAACTCTGATATCAAGGGATAAGGCTGGTAATAATAACAATAATAGTAATAATCGATTTATCAACAGAAATAAAAACAGAAAAATAGCAATATCAGAAAACTGTGCAGTTGGAGTTAACTGCGGAGCATCACATGATGCGTAGAGAACCGCCATGGTAGATGAGGAAGGGAACGACAACAAAGCGCAAGACAAATGTGCGCTATGCGGAAAGCCTTTAGCCAAAGCGCAAGTAAGAGAAGTGGAAGGCAAAGAAGAAAATATTACGATAGTAGATGAGATAATTGATGGTTCACACTATCTTTTCGACACAAAGGATTGCGCAACAATTTTTAAAAAATTCGGCGGTGTCTATGGGAGCAATTTTTATCAAGATATCTGCGAGATATCTTAGAACTAGTTTGTTACTATTATTGTCACTATAATTATTACTATTTAGAAACAAGAGACAGACCGCCGTGCTATTTAGTATTCTTCTGTATCCGGTTTTTATGATTGTACAGAATTTCAATTAAGGGAATAAAAGTATTAACTAAAAGATAATAATAATATTTTCAGACAGCCAAGAGTGTACACTACCATGTACTCCCCCTCCCTATTTGGTATGCTCCATTATTAATATAAGCTATCCTTGTAAAGATATGAATCACATGGTAGATAAAAAGACGTATGTAGAGGAGAATGAATCTACTAGTAATAGCAATAACAGCACTGTTGGAAAGCGTCATGACAACGACGATGATGACGCTGATGCAACGATAGCATCTGGAGGTTCTTCTTCTTCTTCATCATCATCACCCATCATTGAGCTAGAGATACAAGATATTGAAGGAATTGGCCCTACAACAGCCAAGAAGCTAAAAGAGGCAGGCATTGTTTCTGTGATGGATCTTGCGGTAACAAGTTCAGAGGAGTTGGCTGTAGAGATCAATTCTTCAAAAGAAAGCGCTGCTGCATTTATAATTGCAGCTCAAAAGTTGCTAAGAGACTCCAAGGTATTAGAGAAAGAGTTTGTTACCGCAGATGCGGCTCTTGAGAAAAGAAGATCAATGCTAAGATGTTCTACAGGTTCTAGCGCCCTTGATGATCTTTTGCTTGGAGGGATAGAGACTCAGGCTGTAACTGAATTCTATGGAGAATTTGGCTCTGGCAAATCTCAAATATGTCACACTCTATGTGCCACAGCAAGGCAGCCTGTCGAACAAGGTGGGCTAAATGCCAATACAATATACATAGATACTGAAGGAACATTCAGACCAGAAAGAATACAAGAAATAGCTAGATCTAGAGGCTACGATTCTTCACAGATACTAAAGAGTATAGCAGTTTGCAAAGTCTATAACAGCTCACACCTAGAATTAATAATAAAGAATCTAGGTAAATACGTAGATGATTTTAAAGCTAAATTGGTTATAATAGATAGCGTAATCTCGCTGCATAGGGCAGAGTTTGCCGGTAGAGGCACTCTTGCTGATAGGCAGCAGAGACTTAATACCATGTTACACAAGATCATAAGACTTACAGAGATATACAATATAGCTGTAGTTATAACAAATCAAGTACAATCATCTCCTGACACATTCTTTGGAGATCCTACAAAAGCAGCTGGTGGAAATGTGTTAGGACATGCTTCAACTTATAGAATATACCTTAGAAAATCTGGAGAAAATAGAATAGCAAAAATGATAGACTCACCATATCACCCATATTCAGATGCTAGATTTACTGTAAATGAAAGAGGAACAGATGATATTGAAGAGGAATTGAGGAAGAAGAGTAGCGGCAGGGGTAAGAAAAAGGAAGAAGAAGAGGAAGAAGAGTAGCGGCAGTAATACCAGTAACAGTAGTAATAGTAGTGGCATAGGTAAGAAAAGAGAAATCATAAAGAAATTACTTTTTGTTACTATTAACAGTAACAAGGTATGTCTGTATCATGGACAGAAATTTTCTTCTATTTTCATAGAATTAATAACTAGACAAATATTATTTGTTACAGTCCAGAAACTTAGAGAAGAGTTATACTTATACGTCTAGTTACACATTCAGTAAACTGAGATAAATTGTCATATTTCTTTTTATTCTTTAGTTGTTGTAATGTATTGTCAGTTGAAATTCTTGTCCATTTTTAGATTTAATTTATATTGATTTTGTTAAATCACTAGGATTCAATACGGAGCCGTTGATTTTATTGTGTGTAAAAATGATCTTTTAGGTCTGAGTTCAATCCTACCAGAGATATACATTGTTTGACACAGGGATAAGTTACAAAATAACGACCAAAGCGACGGTAGATCTAATACTAGGTATTGTCCCAAAATACCTCAGGCAATAACATCATCACAGGCCAATCTCTCAATCCATTAGGTATGAGAGTTTGCGATATGCTCTTTCATGTTCAGCTTTAGTCAATACTCCTCTTATGTGCAATCAATACAAAAAGATCAGCTTTCTGAAGCTAGGAAAGATTGACGTAAAAAAAGATCTTTAAGAACCCATGGATGTTAGGTTGCGGATAAATAAATGATAAAATCATAATACAGCTTTGAAGGCCAAGCAAGTCGAACGTAACTGTGCCATATCAGCAGCAGATAATGGACAAAGGATGTTTTTGTTGATACCTATACTTACCAAAATCTGCGATGATGTAGAATACGAGAACCTTGATACTGACAAAAAATTGCAAGATTGTGTTGACAATTTCCTCAAACGTCCATCAAACAAGATAGAGGTCACAATTAACAATGAACCGATTAAACATTTGAAGAATTATGAAATAAAGACAGGCAAGTTTCCAGTGGAATTACCTAATGGCGGCCTTTATTCTTTGCATGGAGTTACGGGAAGTGGATCGGCTAGAGCAGGAGGTTACTGGATTGTGACGCAGGTCTTTCCACAATCTTCTCTTGCGATCCATTTAAAAGGAGAGACGAGCCTTGTTTCGCCAGAGGAAGATAAAACTATTAAATATATAGCTGGAAGCAACTTTTGCACAGAAGTATTATACAATATAACCACGAATTAGAGGAAAAATTTTCTTTTAATTGCTCTATTTGTAGTTAGATACTTTTCCAAGAAATAATATCTATTTACGTTATAGTTAAATGATACATGGTATCTTCTGCAAAGTTTATGGTACTTGTAGTAGTAAAGTCCACAACAGCTCCATTAAAATGAATATTGTGTTTTCCTGGAGATAAAGGTTGTAATAAAATCCAGTATCCATCAGAAACTGCCTGGGTTGGCCCAGGTGCAACACCATATATGTTATCTTTTGGAAATATAAAATTAAATAGAGGAGACTGTATACGGTATTGTTTTAGGTTATTTAGGTTTATTCCATCAACGCTTGTTTGCAAAGTTGTCGTATGGTCAATGAATCCTGTGGCACAACTACGCAATGCAGATTCTGTCTTATCGGCAGGGTATTCTGCAGTAGAGCACTCATTATTAACTATTGGAAAAAGGATAGCCTTTCCAGCAGGTATAGTACATGTACGCTCCTGCGAGCCGCCAGTCGTACCAGCTAAAAACCACACAGGCCCATTTTGGTTCAAGCCACAATTTTGTCCTGTTTTGTCACTAAATGGACTATTTGATTTTGGTATAGAAAGAGCCCACTGCCACCATTTGGCAGTCCATTCACCAGCTGTTAAACCATATAGCTTTGAACCTATTGATGCTACAAGAGGATTTGTGCTGTCAGCTAAAGCAAATTTTAGTATAGAAGTAAAAGACAGACCAATCCCGAAAGCTAGTATCGTAAAGAGCTTCAAAGTCATTATAATTGCGTTGTAATGTTCATGTTTAGTGTAGAAAATATTCAATGTATACATTATAGCGAAAAATCGAAGATATAAGAAGTTCTCTTTGTACAGTAATTTGAAAACTTTTCGTACTTTTTATCCTTCTTCAGAGCATTATTGAATTTAACTATGAATTTAACGTGAAATGAACAAAATGTAGATACAGATCTTTTTCTTGAGGAAATGGATATCACAGATAGTAAAATGAATTTAAAGCGCAAAAATTATACACAATGATAATAATACACTATTAATAACAACAAAATAATCACTATGATAAAAGCTAAAAGGCTTGGTGGATGATGCGATCTATAAAGAGTATATCAGTGCCAATTTCTAATAGCAGAACAATGTTGTTCATCATTATTTCTAGTTTACTTACTATTCTGATAATTGATACAACACTTAGTAAAATTTCTAACTTGGGTATTTATGTATCGTCATTTGCTCAAATGCAATTAGCTTTCTTTACGGTTGCAGCCCTCTTAGCTGTACTTTGGCAGTATCTTATTTTGGTGTATGTCAAATCCAAAAGCAAAGAAATTAGATCCAAAAGGAGACTCCATGTTTTTACAATACACATAGTAGTGACAATAGCCCAGTATTTCATAGCATCAATTGTTATCGTTGTGGCATTGCAGCTGGCTCTGGCGTCACATTATAGTACTATTATGTTAACTATCGCTACCGGAATTAGTTACACATTATCTATCATTGTGCTTGGCCTTCTTGCTCAACAGTTCTTTTCATGGTTTAAGTCGAACAGAAATAGTGTAGTATTATCATATGCCTTATCTGTTGTGATGATTGCAGCCAATGCTGTCTTTACACTGATCCTGGTTGTCACTATACTATCTGGCAGCAGGCCAACAGACATATTCTCGCACATAGGAGTCGATTCACTACCTATTGATCCAGGCTCAATATTGAGCTATGTTAATAATGCCTTTTTTGTTTCTTCTCTTACATCATTTATGTTTACTTGGATCGCTACAGCTCTGGTTTTACGTCACTATTCTCGCACGCTGGGAAGGGTTAAATTTTGGGTTATTCTCTCACTACCACTAGTATATTTCATAAGCCAATTCCTTACATTATTTCTGAATCTGTTTGCTCCATTAATTCAGTCAAATCCCGTCCTCTTTACCACTCTCTTGACTATAATTTTTGCATCAAGTCAGTCAGTTGGTGGCATTTTATTTGCTGTTGCTTTTTGGCTTGTATCCAAGAAAATTCCTAAAAATAATGTTCTAAGAGATTATATTAGTATCTCTGCAATTGGCATAATCCTATTGTTTACTTCAAACCAAGCTAGTGTGTTAGTGAATGTTCCTTATCCACCACTCGGACTTGTCACGATCTCTTTTATGGGATTATCATGTTATCTGGTATTACTTGGACTCTATTCTGCTGCAATTTCTGTGTCTCAAGACTTGAAACTACGTAAATCAATTAGAAATTCAGCTGAAGAACAACTAAGATTATTTGATAGTATCGGAAAGGCTCACATGGAACAAGAAATAGAGAGAAACGTCATAAACATCACAAGAGAATACAAGGATACAATGATAGAAGAAACTGGGGTCTATTCATCCATGACAGAAGATGAGGTAAAACAATATTTACATGTTGTATTACAAGAAATTGAACCTAAGTGAAAAAAGACAGATGTTCTATTATCTTTGAAAATTAAAGAAGTCTCGTTTCCATAGCTAACTTTTTACAGTTGATTTAAAATACATAAATAAAGTTGGTTAAAATTATAAGATAGAAAATAGGGTAAAAGTGTCATCTTGGAGTATATGCGTAGACAATCATCTAATTCATATAGCTTGTTAGTTCCTTGATGAAGAGACTGCTAAATGAGGCTTGCACTTTGACTCACTTAGAGTAGTGAGGTTAAGTTAATAGCTGCCGGCAATTTTAATCGTCATATACTAGTTGATGATATGGTGTTGTTCTTTTCTTCACAGAAGGCGATTATGAGATGCTGCTATTGCCGATATTACTTTACCATAGACTTTTTGCAAGTCTGTTCATCATTTGTTTCTTCGTTTGTCCGTTTGTTTGTTGTTTGCTTCTTTAACTCTTCAGATAGGTTTTTTCTGTTTGCTTCCAAAGGCATTCAAATATAGCTAGATATGAAGAAACAATTGACTTGCTATCAGAATATATTGATAATCCTATCGCCTCATAGAGATTGTCTTTTGTATCGTCTTTTGCCTCTACTATGAGAGATTCTTTTCTGTCAGCTAAAACAATCGTAACTCTGCTGCTTTCTATAGACTCATCTAGAGATCTAATATCTAATTGTGGCACAATCTTTCTTAATTCCTCTATTGTTTGCTTAATTTGGTTGTCGATAGGTGTAAGTATTCTAAGTCTGACATTATTTTGTGCATACTGTTCTCTTAGAATTTGTATCGACATCCCCGTACGCACGTTCCGCCGAAATGCATTGGTTGTAGGAAATGCCAGCAATAATTCCTCTTTTGCAGAAATTGAAATATCATAAGCACGATTTATTGACTCCTTAGGATTTTCTATAATCTCTACATTAGCTATCTCAATTCCCTTCTCAATATCTGCTATTCTATCTTTAGCATCAGTACCTCTGTTCCATAACCCTTCAAAGATAGAATTAAAATGCTGGACGTAGGCAGGCTCATTACTAGTCAAAAGACTTTCCATCATTTTACCTCCCTGCATCTTTTCTATCGTAGCATAGAAGTGATTGCTATCAACAGCAAAATTCATTGGCGGCAGATCCCTTACATGTCTTACCCGTATTCCTTCATTCAGAAACGCTTTAACTAGATCCACGCTATCTTTGTCTATAGAAGTAACCCATCTTATGCCTCTATTCTGCTGTTCTCCTGTTCCTCCT
>JAFAQB010000406.1 GCA_019246625.1 Nitrososphaeraceae archaeon | reverse complement strand
TGTTTGTATTATTTATGATTAATGCATTTTAGATACAATGATTTGAAAAGAGAATTTGACGATATTCCAAAAGAGGATATTGACAAAATAAAGAGCTTATACTGATGATGTTTTCATCCCCATAATCACCTTCTTGAAGAAATCATGTATATAGATTCTATGAAAAGGAGAAATTGGCAATTACAGACATTCTAGAAAGAGCTACCAAAGCGAGTCTAGAGATTGAAGAGGAAAAAGAAACATCTGATCAAGTTTTTGCCAAAATTGATGCAGAGAGAATCTCGAAATTTCTTGAATATTTGTTAAATCTCTTTGTTAGGGATACTCCTGAAATGAGGTTACAGCAGTTACAATCTGCGAGTCATGATGACTTACAACAAAGAGTTCATGTTGAACCAATGGCAACGGAGGCTAAAGATTTTCTTAATATATCTGTGGATAGGGACTTGACAAAAAACCTTAAGTATGAATTTTTTAAGCAGGATATAGAAAATCAGAGAATTGACTTAAGATTCTTTTACCTTACCCCAGGATCAGCCGATCTTTGGTTCAAAATCATTAATTTCTCGGATTATAAATTCAACGAATATGGAAGAGAAAATATTAAAAGGAACGCCAGCGATTTGATTAACGTAATTCTTGAAAAATCGGTACCTTCTACTGATCACGTAGATCTCGTAGACCTAGGAGTTAGGGCGGCAGTCAAAGACTACTACTTATTGAAACCTTTGCTCGAGAAAATGCCAAGAAACAGTAATAGGATGAACTATGTTCCTCTTGATTACAGTATTACAATTCTGCAGAGGGTGATGGACTATATGGATGAACTTATGGAGACCTATCCAAACAAATTGCATATTGAAGGTATACTTGGAAATTTCTATCGACTTGTTAGATACAATAATAGGATAAATGAATTAAGTAAATCGCCGAAGGTGTTTGCTCTGTTAGGCAACATTTTAGGAAATGTTGATGAGGCTAGGATTCTAAACGCAATTACAAGCACTATGAATCCAAATGATCTTTTCCTATTAGAGATAGACCTAATTGATAATAGAACAGATGATAAACTGAAAGCAGGGTCACATAAAGACATACAAATATAGCAGTTCAGGTCTTTTGCTTCTACAGAAGCTACCCCTAGAAATGAACCTTACAGCCATGCATACTATAGGCCAATCGCAGTTTTCCGAAAATCAGAGTCAGATTCTTTCTTCTTGATATCTAGTGTAGAGCTGTACCTTTATTACAGTTCTAGAAGCTTTAGGTTAGCAGCTAAATGTTTGTCTTCAGTCCTAAGAAGAAGTCATGTATCTATATGGAAATGGGTTCAGACAGAAATACGCCTTCATGGCAGACAAATTCAAAATAGACAGACACAAAGGGAGACAGATATTTGTTGACGAAACCTTCAAAATAAATAGATGGTCTGAAACATTGGCTATGGGTAGCTTACGAGCCTAACATGGAGGTTTGTTTAATGATTTATCTGTCTAGGCAAAGAACAATTTTAGTCTGCTATCAGTTTTTCAAGCAGTTAAGGAACAGCTATGGTCTGAAGCCTGTATTTACGGATGGTGCCTATTGGTATAATAATACAGCTTGTAGATAGTTGGTTAAGATTGCCTCATCGAATGTATGATGGTACTGAAATGAAGAATATTATGGAACGGTTCATTCAACATATCAAGGACAGAACTGAATGTTTTGACGATCATTTCCCTTGCAGAAAGCCAGATTGCGACAAACAGTATATCAGGAATTGGCTGAAATTATTTAATTTTGTACTATATGTTCACATGGATATTATGGATAATAGTGCCTTGTTGCATAACTAAATAAATCGCAAAATATTGACTGTTTCAATACAGGTTATTGCTATCTACAGTTGATTTGCCATTATGAAGACATAACGTTTCCGATCCTATTGACGAATAACAGAGTTATGCAACAACGCAGATAATAGAATAAGGTTTATGATATTCCTAATTATGGATGGAGGTTAAGTTAACAGTCATGTAAACACATAGGTAAGTTCATTATGTAAATTATCTGTAATTGTTTTGATGTACGTGTGATTGTAGTTCTTTCTCCAGTCGCTTACCACCTTTCCAATTTTCCTGTTAATTTTTTGAGGTGTTATTATTAATGGCGTTTCTCTGTAGCCACATCCATCTTACTTCTATAAGATTGAGTTCAGGAGATTTAGTCGGTAGGAAAACTAGTTTTA
>JAFAQB010000350.1 GCA_019246625.1 Nitrososphaeraceae archaeon | reverse complement strand
ATCTTTTGTTCACACATTAGTAAGCACTAAGATATAGAGTATAGTATAGAATAATGGAACGAATTTGTTTGTGATTGTATACAATAATCTCCATTTGTCCTGCTAAGTCAACTTGTAGCAGAACTATTGTACGATCTTTTGTATCATCTGTTGGTAGTCTCAGAATGGCATATTTTTTCTTGCTTGCATTATAGTAACATTGATGTCTTCTGGAGTTACTATAAGATAGAACAAACTTGGCTATATCTTTTGTTACCCTGATACCGCCATTGCTACCTTGATTTCACCTGTTCAAACAATAATCCATATTGTTCTGCCATATAAAGAGACCAATTCCTTCCCGTATCATGTTGTATCACATACATATGTCTGGTATAATTGGCTTCATGTCTGTATGGATATCCTGATATTTTAATCCATGTTTCGATCACGTCGAAATTATAATGGTGATTGGGTACAATACAAGGCAATGTACTCATGATACTATTATAACAACTGAGGATCAGATATCATCCATAACATGAAATCGATAAAAAAATAGTTCTCTTTTTTGGTATAGGTTGTCTTAATACAGGCGTTTCGCATTGGCTTCCATGACTAATGAAACAATATCTCTACCAGGACTGATCAATATATCCTTGCATTCAGGTGGTATGTCCTTAGCCTCGATTTTCTGTACGTACCTATTGTAGGCCTCTTCTATTTCGTCAATCCTTTTTCTGTATAATAGTTGCTCAGTCGTTATGACCTCTCTGGCTTCTTTTATAATTCCATCACCTTCTTCAATCGACATAATACCTTCAGAAATCAACTCTTCTATGCCAAAGATAAGCTCCATTCTGTCAATTGAAATTCTAGCGTCAATCTGGCCTGCCTGAATTAACTTTCTAATAGTATATGGAGTAAAATCTGTTACTTTGCCAAATGTTGCATCTGCGCTTTCAAGTCTGTCTATACGCCACACCTTGGATATACGAGGCTTTCCAAGAAAAAGATCCCTATTTGTAGTAAACTTATATTCGCCAACCCTTGCTATTGTTTTTGCCTTTTTTCCCAAGATCTCGTCGACCTTCTTTGATAGACCATTGGATCTTGCCAGCTCAATTAAGTCACGAGTCATATTCACAAAATCTGTAAATGCATATGCTACTTGTTCGTCATACATAGTTCTGTCATGAAAAAAGATATCACTTTCTCTATCATCAATAAGGTCCTTGTCCTTTGGGATATCCATTGGTGTTAGAGGATGCAGATTGACAATATACACCTCAAGTTCTGGCGTCTGAGCAATTGTTATATCATTGCCTCCTCCTGCTGCTTCCACTCCTCCTTCTCTATTTCTACCGCTACGATTCTTTCGCAAGTATTCCATCCAATAAGATCTGTGTGCTGTCAAAAGTTCACGCAACGGTGTATTGCTAAGATAACCACCATCCCATAGTTGGCGCATCGTTCCAGTATTACTATCCTCAATATGAGGATGATCTATTGCATATTTACCAAGAGCGCTGGCCAGCACCTGATCAGGTCCTATGCCATCATAAAATACAATATGTCTAGTGTCTGAGTTTCCATATTCAGAATACCACTTACCTCCACCATTGCTACCACTGCTTTCTTTCTCATTTCGTTCAATAACTGCACGTCGTTTGACAGGTGCATTATGCAGTTTTTCGTAGCTATCAAATACTACAGGGGATGTAAAATCTTGAATATCAACACTGGTGAGAAGAAGCCTTGGTTGTCCTTCTTCCAGACTTGTCTTTATTGGAAAATTGATAAACTTTGAAAGATAATCCCTCAACGGGGTATAATCATATCTCCACCATGGCAAGAAATCTGCAAATGGATTGAGGAATTTTGAGCCCATAAATGGAACAGACTTGTACATGTTTGTGACTCCCCGTGGAGTGAAAGCAAATTCGAAAATAGACCAAAATCTTCTAGCACTTTCTGGATCCGCAATTTCGTTATTGAGTGTACGTAAATAATCCCATGAGGCACGTACTAATGAATCCTTGTGAAATAAACTGTCTGCTATCGTGGGACACATAAGTCCTTCCCAAAATTCCAAGAGTTTCTCAGCAGATCCCTCCCAACTCTTGTTCTTTAAGTAATATCCTACCAATACACTAGAATTTATGGCTCCTATTGAAGTCCCTGCCACAATATCAAATAGTCTACCATCTGTGCTCTCTTTGCTTACCTTTCTATACATCTGTTGATAAGTGCCTGCTTCATAGGCGCCAAGTGCACCACCTCCCTGAAAAACTAGTGCCCTTTGAAAGTTACCCATTGTCTTGTAGGTATAACCCAACCCTAATAATGGCATTGTTGCTGGGGAGTATTAGCATTCTTATTCTTCTTCTCTTGTTTAAAAGATTCTGACCTAGGAACTAAACTAGGAGGAGAAGCTCTTTATCGAAGTATATAGCCTATCAAGATCTCCTAGATTTGAGATGTCACCCTAGACACCACTGACATTGTTTTTTCCATTCTGCTTTACGGCTGCATCAGGTTCGCTTTGACTGCGACCAGTGATGAAAATATATGCACTATCTGAGACAAATCGTTGTGCCCTCAAGGAGGAGTGGAACACCTGCGTAGGCAGTGTACAGTTGTAGCTTACCAAAGGTATTCGTTATATCTTATCTACTAATCTGACATATCTCGATTCTCTCAATATTATCTCTGTTGTCCGATATATTTCTCAATTAGCTCGTTATCATCGTAATCCCAACGCGTCTTTCAAATCTATTTCGTGATCTTGTTCCTCTACGATAATATCCCTTAACGCTTCAGAAAGTGCAAATTCGCCTGACCGTTCCGCTTGACGAATTCTTTCTCTATAGCTTTTGATGGTTTCTTGTTCTTGTTTCAGATCTATCTCGAGCATCTTCTTTGAATCCTGGGAATATTCGGCTCCTTGAACATTGACGGTCGGATCTCCACCCAAATAGTCAATCTGCTTAGCCACTTCTAGAGCGTGTGCAAGTTCCTGAGACGCATGTACTTTTAACTGTTCAGCAATGTCTCCGTATTCAGCGCCCTTCAATGTCGAACTGAATACAACATACTGGATAATCGCTTTGTACTCCCTTGCCAAGTCTTCGTTCAGTCCTTTTATTATCTCATCTTTACTAGAAGCTGATGTCCCCTCGGCGTCAGCTGCTTTGGAGCTTTCTGACATAAGCTTTCCGATATGTCCTTCTTCTTAAATTTATCGTAGAACAGGCCAATGGATGAGCAGTATTTCAGGAATGGAAATAGAGAACGTGTTGACGAAAGTAGAGTAAATGGCGGACAGCAATTTAATATATTAGATCATATTGCTAATTTCGCTGATGGCACATTATTATTATCATCAATTCCAGTTAATATCAAAGTAGTTTAAAAATACAATCATAAACAATATACTATTACTGTTGCAGCAGATATTATTAACATTGCAAAACCACATAGAGCTTGTTAACTGCACCAACGCTTTGATCCACCATAACAATTCGATGCTGCCACAATGCGATACAGATGTCAGAAATGATTACATCAGTAAAAGTAAGTCATATCCAGAATCAACTGCTGCCATATAATGTACTCATTGCGGAAGTGATATGTTATTGTAGGGTATATCTGATTGTCTTCTTGTACATCATCTTGAGTAAAATCTACTGATGTTATATCTATCAAGAACTATGCTAGTATTATTTTTTACCATTATGCAGTTATTGTTAACACTTATTTGATATAAACTACGTTGTAAATTGGATATGTCAGAATATCCTTATGAAGATAAAATTCATAATGACGACAGGGTAAACTACAAGATGGTATATTCAGCAGACGGAATAAAAATGGGCAAAGTAGAAGCGGCATTTTCGGATTCGTTTATCGGGAAGCTAGAAAAGGAAAACAACATGGAGTAAAGAGGAACAGACAAAGAAACAGATGCTGATTGTTATTGTAAAGTCTTAGAGGGGTGAATCAATAGATCTATTGCGTAATTACAAAGGAAAATCTCTTCAGGATGGTCAGTCTTACACTCTTTCTACAGAACCATGCCATTAGTTCGCATTATTCTGAAATTTACTAGTCCTGAGACTATATCGGAAACATGATCATATCGTCTAAG
>JAFAQB010000253.1 GCA_019246625.1 Nitrososphaeraceae archaeon | reverse complement strand
GCAGGTCATAACTGGACTGTATCCTCCATGGTATCTGCAGGTCTTGGACTAGGTATAGCATTTAGTTTGTGGTGGGTATATTTTGATACTGTGGATGGCTCAGAAATCAGAGCTCTTCGTGAAAATAAACAAATCAGAATATACATTACTTGGTTGTACATACATTTTCCATTAATAATTGGATTTACAGCATTGGGTGTTAGCATAGAACATGTAGTTTTAAGTAATCAGACTTTAGCATTGCCTTCTTCTGAGAAATGGCTTTTATGTATTTCCACTTTCCTATGCTTGCTTGCTGTAGGAGTAATACAAATGACATCAGCAATGACTACTACTACCACAAATCATATTTCATCATCATCACCATCATCACGGTCTAATCCGAGAAGAGCAGTAAAGTATACAGCTGCCATCTATAGCATAGTAGCTGCTGTAGCTGTCCTTGTACTTGGTGCTACACTAAAACATGGTATCATACTCCTACCAACAATTCTTATCGGTCTAATGGCGATAGCATGCACTGGTCAAGTCTTATTAGATCTGAGGCGTCATCCTCATCATCGTTTTTCAACATTTAGGTGAAAAGACACGACACTAACTATACTTCGAGTTATCAAGACAAACGCCTTAAAAGTGGTTTTTAATAACTTTGCAAACGCGAAGTAGCAGGTCGGGAGAGAAGAAAGAAGCAGAAGCTATGCCAGGGGGGTGATCAAAGAGCTTATTATTATCATCTTCTTCTGATCCTAGCCCAGGCCGCGAGACAGCACATGAAGGAGATGGGCAGAATTGCAATTATTGCAAAACACGGCGAGCTGAATCTGACAAGTCTGCTCAACGCCCTTTTCCTAATGATGACGTATGGCGGATGGGGAGAGTTCCTGGAAACAGATTCAAGCCAATACGGGCGAGTCATAACCCTGATGCACCCAATGGGGCAAAATGGGTCGATTTATCTGTCCAGTTTTGTGAAGGCCCTCTTTGAGGAAATCATTGTAGAGCCAAGGATAACAACCACCGACCAGGCTGTGGTTGTCAAAATTCAAACATAATTTAAATAAGAAATAAAGAAAGAAAGAAATTCCACTTTTTCAAATCCTATCCTCATTGACCAGGAAAGCGAAGACCTGTTACTTCCATAAGAAGGGCAACTTGCAACGCTGCATCCTTTTTCGACTGCTCCCGCTAACATTCTACTACGTACAAATAGTTACGTTTCATTACAAAAAATACGTCGTTGTGAAATATCATCTTGTCGTTTAGGTTGATCAGTGAAAAATATGCCAGAAGGCGAATTCAAACATGCAACCTATGACCGGCTAACTAGAACTAACGCGATACTGCTACTCGTAGACCATCAGGTTGGTCTGGTTGCCGGTCCCAGATACCCGAACCGCAAGACCTCCGAAAGAACGTCGTTGGACTCATCTTCTTCTAAGGAATATCGGTGTAGTATATGTGGAAGAATTTTCGATAGCATAGAAACACTGGATTCTCATAAAAGACTGGATCACAGTCAGAAAGGCTACCATCCGCCTGCAGGTATAGGCTAATAGCAATAAAATTAAAGTACCATAGAATATACCTCTTTTTTCTGGGACTTATATTATTATCCAAGTATCATCATATTTGCTAAATTATGACGAATCGTCATAAAGTAAGCACATTCCGCTACTATTTCTTTACCAAATACGGTCACATAAATAAATTAGCATATTCTATAAATGATGCCTCAATTCTTCCGTCTTCTTATGATGTTATTATCTCTTGAAAAACTACCTGATATGCATTGTATTTTTATTTAAACCAATACAATCTTACACTCTTCTACGTATGAGCATGTAGTTAGTTTTTAATACTTTTTTGTGGTAAACTAGCTTGTAAACTCATGTCAGAATATCCCTACAAAGATAAAATTCACAGCGACGACAAGGTCAACTACAAAACTGTATATTCATCTGACGGAATAAAGATGGGTGAAGTCGAAGCGGCATTCTCAGATTCTTTTATCGTAATGCTAGAAAAAGAAAACTATATGGAGATAAAATATGAAATTCCTAGATTACAAATATCAAGTCTTACAGACGACAGAATTATTCTTAAATTAAAACAAATCGAGATAGATGAAAAATATCGAACATCTTCAATCGAGAAAAGCCCGGAATAATTGGATGCAAAACATAGTAGCCTCTCCAGCCAGTGGAAAAAATAAAGTATCTTGTCTTATTGAATCGGTTTTATATATCACAGCTGTATATCAAATACTCTGCTGCGAACAATTACTATGTCTCCTCCATTCAAATCACGTTCAATGTGATTTTCTATTTTAGCTGCACAGGTAGATATGAGTGTCTTCAAATATTATGCTCGCTAAGTTCTTCTTTTTGTCATCATCCAAAAAGATATCGACATGGCTTTAGATATTGACTATAGGCAAAGATATTAAGTGATATTCTAAGTACCAGCATCACATAACCAAACAAATGCTTTATAATTTATACCAATCTCATCCATCTTTAGATCTACATATGGTTGGTCTAGATGATTAGACTTTTGCAGGATTACTATTGCTCCATCAGAGTACATTCGTCTTGTTTGATCTTTTCAAAATTCATTTTGTCAAATACAGTTTCAAAATCCTTCGAGCTATCATTACGAATGCGATTCCAAGTCTTGACTGATATTTGGTATAATCTTTATGAATTATAACACGTCGTTATCAGAATACTAAGAGTATGAGACCTTTGATTGCTACACATGAACCGAATTATCAAAAAGGTAGAGTGATAACACTTGGACTATATTCTAATGATATTTTAAGTAATGGTAGGTTTGATAGGTTACTCCATAACTTGCTGTTAAAACATGCTTAGGGTTATAGATTAGGAGCTAAATAGTTTATTTTGCGATAGTAAAGCTCAAGAGATTTGTTGACTTTGACAATTATTATTGTTATTGTAATTTTACCGTCGAGTATTCTCACTTTAGTTTTAATTTGGCCCAATCTCCAAAGGTAAGCCAGTTGACTTCAGGATACTCTTGATGAAGAGCTGAAATATCGATGCCAGTTCCTACTTTCTCATACCATTCATACATACGAGCCATATCTTCATTTGTTTGATAGACTTGCTCTAATGGAACTGGTACATATCTAACCTTGTATCCTGACACATTGGATAAAATTTTAGCGGCTTGATCTCCTGTAACCTCATCAGATGCAATATCTATTCTCTTTCCTAAAAATGGCTTACGACGTTCAAGCACTAAAGCTGAGAATTCTGCAATATTATCAAGAACACTTTGTTGTAAAGCAGTAGACGGAGATAAAGGTAAAGCCAGTTGACCTTGCTCTAATCCTGGACCAAGCAAGTTTTCCATAAAAAAAGTGGGACCAATAATAGTATGAGGAATTCCAAGATTATTAATATGCTGCTCGACTTTATACTTGCTTTCAAAATGGGGAATACCTGTATTTTTATCAGCATTTGCAACTGAACTGTAGACTAGGTGCTCAATGTTATTCTCTTTGGCTATGTCGGCCATCAATTTCCCTCTACGAGTTTCACCTTCAGTTCCATCTTCAAATGGTGTTCCCATAAGAAATACCGATTGTACATCCTTTACTGCATGTTTTAGTGAATCAGAATCATCGAGGTCTCCTTTCACTATGTTAGCTTCTCTATTTCTTAGGTCTTGAGCTGCAGCTGATTGAGTATTTCGTGTAAGTGCATATACTTTATGTTTTTTTTGAAGCAATAATCTAGCTAACGAACCACCCTGCTGTCCTGTTGCACCTGTTACTAAAATCTTTCTTTGATTAATGACCATTATGTAAGCATATACTAATTCACTAAAATATTATTTAACTATGGCTATTAGTTGGGAATAACTAACTATACAAACTAAAATCTAGTTAGTTTGAGGTAACTATGGCACATATATATAGTAAAATTGGTAATTGTTTGTTATAAATGTCAAAATCACTACTCATACGTAATCAGACAGATAAATTTACAATCAAAATATACTTTGGAGGAGAATAAAATTACAATGCAGAAATCACGAGACATCACTGAAAAAATTAGTAATACTGAACACAAAAATAGTAATCAAGAAGATATTTTAGGCATACACCATGTTACTGCAATAGCTAGCGATCCCCAAAAGAACATCGATTTTTATACTCGAATTTTGGGTCTCAGACTAGTAAAGTTAACAGTAAATTTTGATGACCCAACTACATATCATCTATATTTTGGTGACGAAATAGGACG
>JAFAQB010000455.1 GCA_019246625.1 Nitrososphaeraceae archaeon | reverse complement strand
GAGTATCAATTTCAATAGTTGATGAAGATAATCCATATAGTATGATAACTGTTAAGGGAAGAGTGATTGAACAGACAACTAAAGGCGCCGATGAACACATAGATAAGCTTGCAAAGAGATATCTTAATGCGGACAAGTATCCAGCTCATTCACCTGATGTAAAGAGAATTATTCTTAAAATAAAGCCAGAAAAGATATTTTATATACCGCCAAGATATACAGAATATCTGCAAAAAATAAGTAAACATGCATACGCTGCATAGGTAGACTCGTGAATCTTGTAGACTACTGTCACAATCTATTAGTTATAGTACAACAATAGAGATAGTGTGCTCACCAACAATAAATATTACGTCCAATTTTGAGTCTATTAGATTGTAGTTGTTTCCTTCTTCACGCTTATTCGTGCTTCACTGCTCGTTACTGCTTCAGTTCGTTACTGCTTTAGTTATTAACATATGATCAGGATGATTTATCTCTGTCAGCTTTTGCTGCAACAATAAAGCTCCTTGAACAGAACTCAGTATCGTTTTCTCCATTGAGTATAAGAATGCTGGTATTTGGTGGGACCTTGCTAATAGTACTTAAGTTAGGCTCAAAAGCAAGAAATGATTTTGAATACTTAGGACAACCCTCAAGATTCATACACTTATTCGATGCTAATTTTCTGGAATAGTGGAAGATCCGACTTTCAAAGTTCCTTTTATAAGTCACAAAATACAATATCCTTTGATAAGTCCTTGTGATTCATATGACATTTTGTGTCTTTAGCTCAGTTTGTGTCCATAGTGTTTCAAAAATTGAAACATAACTTAACACAGTTGATTCACTATTAGAATAAGTAGCTAAACCTATTGCTTCATTAGTTGTTGGCGCAGTATCATCGTTGACTTCTATTGTCAAAGATAATCTTGTATCTGAAAGTATAGTTATTAGCTTGCTATTGGAAAGTTTGTTGAGGTATTGAACTTCTATAAGAGGATCCTTGAGCAACTCCTGTATGTTTGTTTCTTCATTTGATTTGAAATTATCTTTATTGTTGTTGTTATCATTTTTTGCTGCATATGTAGGTTGTATGAGCATTCTAGTCTTAACACCGCGTTTTGCTTCTTCTTTTAACAATTGTATTAACCCTTCCTTTTCTAATCGAACAAATGTATTAATCGTAGGGAAAATAATTAGCAATTCTCGCATGGTAGATGTTAACAAACGCTCTAATACGGCATGGATTTCGTCATTATCTGAGAGAGTTTCTATAAACTCATCTATTACCCCTTCTTCAATTTCTCTTATCTTCTTTTCTATTGGCATTGCTTTGCTCCATAGAGTTTCAAATAGATATTGTTGTGCATCTACTAATCCTTTCACATTGGTTATAATGGCATGAGATAGCGGTTGTTGCTCGTTTGCAATTGTATGGAGCAGACATAGTTTTCTGTCAATTAAGCCAAAATTACTTCTTACTGCTGTGAGATGTCTTACTTGAGCAACTTGCATAAGTTTCTTGCAATAAACGATATTTTCAGGTGTAGCTTCTACTATACATCTAATTTTAATACCTCTTTTTTTAAGATTAAGAACTCCATTCCATATTGCATCATATTTAACTGCCATAGCAAGCTCTGTACGATCCATACATGAATCATGCTGTTCCTTTATCTGCGAATAAGCCTCCAATACTACTCTTTGAATATTATCGTTACCATACAATATCTCAGTCTTTTCAGGAAGAGAAAAGGAAGAAGGTAAAGAAGATGAGTTGGTCTCATTCAAGGCAAACGGTCTTTTATCTTACCACAAGAGGCTATTAAATAATGTGGAATTCGGTTCGTATCCACATTTGGTAATCAAGTGTGATTTCTTTTGTGTGATCTATTGTAGCTGAGGTAGAATTAGTATTGACATTTCAATTGCAAGGCAAGACAGGTAATCCGACCTGAAATATAGATAATTGTCCAAAAGTCATTATATACAATATCGCTACTAGACATATTCTAGCACAGGGTTCCTAAAGTTGACATATTTTCGACATCCTTAGCAGAGCAAGCATAATAGCAAAAGGATAAGGCTGATTCAAGCACAAGCACTTATGGATAAAGAAGAGTACTGGTTTAGGAGTTACTGAATTCTTCTTAAGGTTAATGGCATGGTTATGTTTACGAAATAACGATTATAAAAATAGCCAGATGTGCATTGTAACGGGCCCTAATATCAACTGAGCATTGGATAATCCGATTCATACTGGTGGAAGAAGCTGATTTCTTTAGAAAAGGAGAGCAGGGGATGTCAGTTCTGTCGAGTTTATTTAAAATTTATTCAGGGACTCTTTTGATCTTCAGATATTATTATTTCTTATCCATATTTTTGTATTCGGAAACAGATCGTTCTAACCAGTATTTCTCCTTGTACAGATTAGATACCTTCTCTACTGAGATGTCAAAAGTCTGTTGAAGCGTGTTCAGAGCGTCAGTTTGTTCCATTATTCTTTGTTGGTTATACTTCAGACGTCTATCTGAATCTTTCATTCTGTATTGCATGTCCTGGAATTTATTTTGAATGGCTTGGACTTTGTCTTGGAGTTGTAGGTATTCATCTTGGAGTTCTGGGAGTTTGACAATACCCAATTCTACAAGGTCTACAAATGACTCTGTGTTTTGGGGATTCAAACCTCTTTTCTTCAATCCTTATGCAATTTCAAGAAGCTTGGAAGACAATGCTCTATTTCCGGGTATAGTTGGTATAATTCATTTAAGCGCTTTAACTTCCAGAATTCTCTAAAGAACTTGTTTACTTGCTTTTCTCTAAGACCTAATTCGATTGCTACTTGAACAGGCTTCTTTCCTTCATTAAAGAGTTTGTAAGCCTGGGTAGCTTTTTCGCTTGAAGATTTGTTCTTGTTCTTATCATCGTCTTCTGTATTTATAATTCCATGGCTTAATCCGGCCTTCTTTAGAATAAAGCCAATATCGCGAAATGACATTTTTGCTATCTTTGCAATCTCTCGAGTAGTCTTGCCTTCTTTGTACAACTCGATAACCTTTCTTTCTCTTTCAATGTTACTGTCACTTGACAATGCGTTATGCTGTTACTATAATAAAGAACTCGTCTGCCTGTATCTTTTCTCTGATACCACCCGATATCAGTCATTCTTGTGTTGATACCTCTGATTTCGCCTATTACCATTGCATATTTTTACAAAACGTGTACACGAGACATAAAGGATAGATTATAATGGACAAGAATTTTTATGCCATAAAATCTGAAAGAGTATGCTTTGCGACGATAATCATCTACACCAGACAAAATAGGTAAGATTAGTTGGGTTGAGATACGGGTTGTGTAAATTTCCCTATATTTACCAACTCGCTAATGAGGTGCTTCCTTTCCACAGTTTCTTTGTTTGGCCCATAAAGTCTGTTACATATCTCCATGAATATTTTCATTTTGCTAACTTGCTTGTCTTCAGCAGCTTTTGTTTCTCCTAGTTTTGCTCTTTTAGGTAATTCACTTCTTAATATCCAATTGACTTCCTTACAAAAAGCTAAATTTGGTAGAAGGTTTGAATGTGAGGATAATAATTTTGTCTACAAGATAGGCAAATCAAAATATGGAGTATGGTTATCTAGAAGTAAAAAAGACATTATGGTAATGACTATCGAGAATAATAACAACGGTCCGAACAACGAAGATAATAACAATCATGACATACCTACACCTTCAAGACCAGCAGCGTTTTTGAATGATGATGATAATAATAACAGCGAGTCAGTAACATCAGCAGCATCAGCGATAACACAACAGCCAAATCAGCAATCATTAGAGCAACAAAACCATCAACAAACTACCTTTGAATACAGCATAAAGTTAGAAGAGACACAAAAGAATGTTCGTGTAAGTGTTCATGTCTATTCCCATAGCAAGGAATCAGCAAGCAAAGAAGCAATAGACCTTCTGTTATCAACCAAGGATGAACTACGCAAGAAAGGACTTCGAGTTATTGAAAACGAAGGGGTAGGAGTAGGTGAAATAGAATAATGATTGAGATATTTATTACCTGCTAAAAGTGCGGCACTGATATCATGATGATGGAGGAAACTGCTTAGACGTGAGACTCATATCAGAACAATATCAAGAAGGCAATCATAACCTTTGTAGACACCTTGGATGTCGTTGCATTGAAGAAGGTTGTGCCCAAGGATTAAGGATGCATGCACAACATGAGCTTTTTTAGCTTGTGTCATATTAGGTCTGTCTATTATTATGACCAGCCGACAGTCATCAGTCATTTATAGACCTATGAAAATGCTGGTTATGTAGATTGGACAACGAAGAGCACATGTCTAGATATATAGAGTTGAAGAATCATCTGGGCTACAAACCCTGTTGGCATCCTTAGCTCTGCAACTGGTGGGAGATTTTTGGCTAAAATATCTTTATATCATATAACATTGAGTCTGTCATCATGACAACAACGCAATTTAGCTCTAAATCACGTAGTCAGTATAAAGCAAAGGCTTATGCTGCTGCGAGTGCGAAATCAACGCTTGCTCCTATAACAATCTCTAGGCGCGATCCAGAGGAAAATGATGTTCAGATAGAAATCCTTTACTGCGGCATATGCCACTCAGACATCCACACCGTACGTAGCGAGTGGAGTGCAATGCCCACTGTTTATCCATGTGTTCCCGGACACGAGATCGTCGGCCGTGTCACCAAGGTCGGGCCTGCCGTCACCAAATTCAAACCCGGCGATATTGCTGCAGTCGGCTGCTTGGTTGACTCTGATGGTGACTGCGAGGAGTGCCAAGATGGTCTTGAGCAGTATTGTCCGCATATGACCCTCACCTACAACTCTCCAGACGTGCACCTTGGAGGCGTAACCTATGGCGGCTATTCAGATAGTATTGTAGTAAAAGAGCACTTTGTCCTACGCGTTCCTTCCAACCTGAAGAATCTCGCTGGAGCTGCACCTCTCTTATGCGCCGGAATTACAACCTACTCTCCAATGCGACATTGGGGTGTTACCAAAGGTAAGAAGGTCGGTGTGGTAGGTCTTGGTGGGCTAGGTCATATGGCGATAAAGTTTGCTCATGCGTTTGGAGCACATGTCGTAGTCTTTACTACTTCGCCTAACAAAAAAGAAGACGCGCTATGCCTCGGTGCAGATGAAGTGGTGGTTATTTCGCGAAATACCAATGAAATGAGCAAGCACGTAAACAGCTTTGACTTCATCCTCGATGCTGTATCTGCTGAGCACGACATTAACTCATACCTACAATTACTTCGCCGCGATGGCAACATGACCCTAGTTGGCGCACCAGACAAGCCTCACGCCGTAGCGGCCTTTAGCCTTATATTCAAGCGTCGCAGTCTCTCTGGCTCGCTCATTGGGGGTATTGCTGAAACGCAAGAGATGCTTGACTTTTGCGGCAAAAATAATATCACTGCAGACGTAGAAGTCATCCCAATACAGAAGGTCAACGAAGCTTACGAGAGACTGTCCAGGGCCGATGTAAAGTATCGCTTCTCCATTGATATGGCTTCTCTCAAATAAATCACAGTAACATACATGGCGGTTTGTGTGCTTCTAGCCTTTCCTTTTTTATTATATTCCAGGTTAGGTGCCCAAAATTCCTAAAGCACTTGTTTGCTTGTCCTTCCCTGAGGTTTAATTCTATTGCTACTTCTATTAGATTTTTTCCTTCAGGGAATAGCTTGTAAGCATGGGTAGCTTTTTCATTATTGGAATGAGACTTTTTGTTATCGTTATCTTCCAGGATACTATCATAGTGTCATAGCCTCAAGTGCTTGTCAGAAGCCATACATGGGAGAGTAGAATGGAAATGAAGAAATGGGCAGGTAAAGTTAAAAAGACTATCAAGGAAGATAGAGGAGGAAGAAGAAAAAAGCATCAATCTTGCAATAGTGTCTGCTAATAATCACCATGCTGCTTTTTATCCCACAACTGTCAATATATTTAGGAAGATGGCAATTTCTTTGGCTATCTCTGCGATACTAAGTATTGTAACGAGTTTCCTTAACACTAGCAAGTTGGATATATATCCATATATACTTGTTGAATCAGAAGTAGCAAGAAAACTGCTCTTTCGATCTGAAATGTCAAACGACGAAAAATGACTTGTAAAGGAATATGTTTACGTCATAAAGCATTAGGTCGTTATAATAGTGAACATAAACGTTGCCAACAATGTGAAATATTCATAAAATGGAATGGACTACGCTGCCCATGTTGTGGGTATAAATTAAGAACCCGGCCAAGGAATTTTAGTAACGCAAAGTCAAAAGAAGAAAAAAAGAGCAGTAGATCAACTAAAGAAAACAAAGATGTTTTGTCCCCTGAAACAGATATTGAAACAGCCAGATCAAGGTAGCTGCGGATCAGGAAGGTGTCTTGCATGTGCCTTTCTCTGTGGAGCCTTTTTGATTACTATATTGACTAAATCTTGATACTAACTCATTTTTATTTTTCTTATTCTCCATCATTATGGGTAACAAAGCATTGTCTCTTGAGCTTTTTGGGTAAGCAGCTACACTTACCATTAACTATAAACCTCAAATACAACTCCCAGAATACTATTTGCGGTTGTATAGAACAAAATCTGGGGCATTATCTACCGGATTATTTTTTATAGGTATACTCGCAATTATCTTGCTTATCTACTAGTATTTTCGAACAACAAGACCTAGCACTAGCTCAACCATACGTTCAGACGATAAAATTCAGAAATCTAGTAATAGACTTAGGTAACGGAGTAAAGACTAGTGCTCAACTAACTTATCCTGCTGTTGGAAAAGGACCATTCCCTGGTGTTCTTTTAATTCAAGGAACTGGTTCTACTGATAAGAATGAAACCTTAGGACTAGTTCTTAAAAACAAACCTCTTCCTGCTCAACCACTTTTGCAGATAGCTAAATACCTTTCAGAGAGAGGATTTGCAGTACTTCGATATGACAAGAGAGGGGTAGGTGGAAACTTTACTATTATAGATAAGAACGTATGGGGGAATGCTACAAACAATGATCTAATTCATGATGCTGCAAAAGCTATGAATGTTCTCATTGCGCAGCCAGAAGTTAATGGTACAAAGGGAATAACGATAATAGGTCACAGCGAAGGCACGATAATTGCTCCAAGAGTCGCAGTTGATAATCCAAGAAAGGTAAAAAATATAGTACTTGTTAGTGCACAAGCCCAAAACCTTCGTGATAGCCTGTATTTCCAGGAGGCATACTTGCCAATGCTTTATGCTCGAAAGGTACTAGACCATAACCATAATGGATCGATATCAATACAAGAAGCATCTAAGGATCCTATCTGAAGGTCTTACTAGGACTCAAGTGACTCCCACTACAGTCAAACCACTATTCACTGGCAAAGTTATACCGGCCATTCAATACCTTCAAAGCATTAAAAACGCCAGTAACAATAATAATAGTAAACAGAATTACATCAGTATAGATAAAGGTCTTAAACCTCTTCTACTTGAGAAACTTGCATCTCTTACGGCTAAGAATGGAAGTTGTGACCTCGAGGGATGTCCTATATGGTGGAAGTCACACTACAATTCGGGTACTACTTTAGACATGATTGGCAATGTTTCTTCGTCTACAGGGATTTTAATTCTACAAGGAGAAAATGATACGAAAACTCCTGTTCAGCAAGCTTTTCTCCTACAACAAAGACTGACAGACGTAAATCATCCTGACCACGCGTTGATTACTTACCCAGGGCTTGGCCATGATTTATCACCTGCAATCGGAGTCTATCCTGGATCTAGTATGTATGGTTTCGTCTTAGCATCTGGACCTATAGAAGACTATGTTTTAGCTGATCTATACGCATGGCTTGAATCTCATTCTGGTCTTTCACATCCTTATGTTAATACTAGTACCACTGCCTCTGTTATAGGAGCAAATACAAGTTCCTCTAGCAAAAGATGATATTAAAGAAAAATCTTTACAAGTCCTTATTGGTGTAGGACTAACTGTTAGTGTTACTACTACCCTGTTTTGTACATTCTTGCTCTGGTCAGTAAATCCTGTTAGAGTTATCATTGCCTAGTGTCTGTTCACCTAAAGCTGCATTGCTGCATTTACCAGTCCTAAGATATTGGTTTTCTTGATCTATATGCTGTTGTTGGCTTGCAGCAGCAGTTCTTATAGGTAGATTACCACGCAGACCCTGTATAGTATTTTGCTCTTGCTTTTTTGTCTTAGTTGCAGCATGAGCTTGTTGAAAGATGGCCAGAGTTGGCCCGGTAACTAGCATTAAGACTACTAGTGATATTGCAATAACAACTCTTATTGTTGTTATATAGTTAATATTATTTTTCAATCAAATAACAATTTTTACAAGTCTATTTCTGATGTATCTCTTTCCATCTTTGCTTTGTGTCCTCGTATTTTACCCTACGGTGATTTTCCCTGTCATGTATGGATGAATTTTACAGTAATATGGATGCTCCCCTGGCCCAATTTTACTTGCTGGAACACTGTACTTCTGATTGGGGTTCAAAAAATTTGAATCAAACAGTTTTCCGCTACTAGGAT
>JAFAQB010000454.1 GCA_019246625.1 Nitrososphaeraceae archaeon | reverse complement strand
TTATTGAATATGAGGTCGTATAAGGGTGATCTTCTTTTATTAGTTCATGGACAACATAGTAAGTTCAGTTGTGAAACTGTTTATTTTCTGTAACTTGCAATTCGTCATTCTAGTACACATAGAGGACAATATTTCAGAAGTTCAAAGATTAATGAAGAATGGAATGACCAGATATGCCAATTAGATATTTAGAATATGATACAATAGATGAGGTATTGTAAAATAAGTTTAAAATTAGATACATTAGAAGTGTCATTTGTTATAACATAATGGTTACTTGATCCATTTAATAGTATGACCAATACTACATATTTTCACATATGCTTAGTATTGATTTGCTATGTGATTCTTATGAAAGAGAAGTAGGACGGATCTAGTTGGGTTAATTCTAGGCTGCCAATGATGGAGGAGCTACCAAGACGAAAATAATGTACAAAGCCTTCCTGTCCTACACACAATTAAAGGAATATCTGACAGTTCTATTAGAAAATGGTTTGCTAGAATATGAAAGGAAGGCAATTATATAGAACAGGATACGTTTTTGCAGATGTATAACCAATTCAACGAAATAATGTTTATTGAGAATCTAAAAAGTAAATAATAACAATATCTATGTATAATACATCTTATTTTCTATGACCATCGTATCTGTTGTTCTTTCCAAGAACTAATTATGATGCAATTGTTACATTTAATTCACAGTGATACGGTATTTATCGTATAAACAAACTAGATTATGATTTTTAATTATGATTTTTAATATTCTATATCATTGGGACATTAATGAAATCACAAAATTATGCGTAGATTTAACTTTATGATATAAAATCGATGATCCAATTATTGTTAAAGAACGAGTTTAACACAGAAGATCAACAATCCTACTAGCATCTTAACTGGTTATAAATACCCCCTTTATAACCAACCAACATTTTATATGATTATATAATGGGAAATACGAGGAAAGTGGAAAGTATTTAACGGATAAATAATATCACAATTAACTTGACCACTTATGCAAGCAAATCTGCGGATCGATGCATTAGATAAAAAGCTTTTAAATGACATCCAATGGGTTTTCCCTCTTACTGAGAGGCCTTATCTCGAAATTTCGAAGCGTTACAATGTACCAGAGAGTGAAATCATGCAGAGGATCATATATATGAAGAAGATAGGTTTAATTAGACAGATTAACGCCATCTTTGACACCAGACGACTAGGTTATAAAAGTGCCCTCATAGCATTTGCAATCAGACCTGATAAGGTTAATTATGTGGCCAACGAAGTAAACAAACATCCTGGTGTTAGTCATAATTACGAAAGAAATCATGACTTTAATATGTGGTTTACGCTTGCAGTTCCTCCATATGCAGACTTGAAGACAGAGCTTGATAGAATGGCTTCGATTGAAGGTGTTATCAAATATCGGTTATTACCAACTCTTAAACTTTACAAGATTGGAGTTAGGCTTGACATGGTTAATGAAGATCCAGAAAAACCAAAGCCAATGGATGAAATTAAAAAATTAAATCCAAAAAAATTTGATCTTACAGAACGAGACAAGTTTTTTATTCGCGAATTACAAAAGGATCTAGAAATAATTCCAGAACCATTCAAGGTATTAGCAGAAAACCTTGGCATCACAACAGAGGATCTCTTTGTAAAAGCTAAAGAATATGAACAGATTGGAATTATGCGAAGATTTGCAGCAATATTACGCCATCGTGATGCAGGCTTCTCTGCAAATGGCATGGTAGTATGGAATGTACCTGAAGGAAAGATTGATGAAATTGGCTATAAACTGGCATCTTTTCCGCAGGTAAGTCATTGTTATCGAAGACCTACCTATCCTGACTGGAAGTTCAACTTATTTAGTATGATTCATGCACGAACTGTACATTCAGCAGAAAAAATTGCGGCTGAAATGTCAGAAACTGTTGGGATTAAAGATTATACGATATTATTTAGCTCACGGGAATTTAAGAAGGAGAGAGTGAAATACTTTGAAGAACATAACTAGCATTCAATTTATCTATTTCAATCGTCCTTGTTAATTCTTATGACTTGTAGGATATATTTTTCATTGTATTATGTACACTTCTATAGAACGAATTATAATGCCTACAGGTGAGCATAGTAACTACCACTAAAATATCTTGAATAGAATATTTCATCGGAATAGAGTTGTCATAACATCGCATATAGCAGCATGAGCCCTTCTGAGTTACATAAAAGATTCACTATCGCATTCAATCATCTGACCTTTAAGACAAATTTTTATTTAGAAGGAATAATGGGCTTGATGTAAAAGTTATTGTTGTAAAGATCAGTTATCTGAGATAATTCATTTTCATTTAGATACTTGCCATCCGACATCTCGACAAACATTTCAATTTCTTCAATGTCAATAGCAGTAGGTATTACTATTGATATTGCCATTTGGGATAATATGAATTTAATTGCCATCTGGGAAATATTCCATCCATTTGCATTTGCAATTGGTTTTATTTTTTCTATTTTTTGCATTGCTTCAATAATCCATTCTTTCTTTCTATTTCCTCTATGGTCATTCTTGTCGAATACAGTTTTTTCACTAACCTTTCCAGTCAATACTCCAGAAGCATCTGGCACTCTGGCCATGACCCCTACGTTATTTTTGCTTGCTGTATCTAAAAAAGTTCTACCTGGCTCCTGTTCCAAAATATTGTAAACTGTTTGAAGGCAAGATATGCTTCGTCTTTCCATGGCAAAAAGCCCTTCATCCTTCCAGCCTATAGCTGGACCGAGTGAAACGCCATGACTTTTGATCTTTCCACTCTGAATTAAGCTGTCAAGCGACATGAACAAACTGTCATTTTTTATAGCATCCAACTTCGGATTATGAAGACTGTAAACGTCTATATAATTAGTTTGTAAACGTTTCATACTCTGTTCCAATGCATATTCTAAAAATCCAGGATCATGCCTTTGTAATATCTCGTTGTGTCCAATCTGTTCAACATTATACATATCATAACCCCATTTTGTAGAATAAACAACTTCGTTACGCATATCTTTGAATGCCTCCGCGATCACTCTTTCGCTTTTACCCTTTCCATACATATCTGCAGTTTCGTAAAAATTGATACCCAGATCATAGGCCCGTTTTAGCATCCTAATCGCGTTGTCATCATCTATCTTCTTTCCCCACCAATCCAGACCAATAACCCATGCTCCAAATCCTATTTCACTTACTTTAATACCACTTTTTCCTAATTTCCTATATTTCATATTTTAGTTTAAGACCTCCTTAATCTCGTCTACTATTTGATTAAATCTCCTGTCTTCTAAAACAGGTTGGCGACCATCATTATTACTGTGCACAGGGAATTCAATAGGAATCCATGACGTGCATCCTGCCCATTCAGATTTAACATCGACTTCTATAGGATTATCCATTTTGTATACGCGTAACAATATTATACTCATAGGTCTTTTGGAATTATAGTTCATTCTGATATCTATGTAGCGATCGTTCCATATATGGTACTTCTCTAGTTTTCGTAAAATCGATTTATCACTAACCTCCTTAATATCTGCAACCTCTGCGTAAGAAGTTATTTTATTTTTACCATTGGTTGGAGTATTTTGTATTACACTATATAACATACTAAGATAATTTGGTTGTATGGATTCTTTTGATTGATGTTCAAAAGTTGGAAATAGTAAAAATTTGTTATGTTTTACCTTGAAACCTTGCCTATACTCCATAATACCACCTTTTCTTAGAAGTAGTATCTGTCTCCCTTCTTCAAGGGCCTTGCAAACTACGGCCCATTCCTTAAGCGCAGCCATTATCCAAGACTTTTAATGATATCTTCTACACCCTTATAAATGCAAACTATCATTGGGGTATCTCTGACTATGTATTTGCTAACTTGAGTTTCACGCAATTGAATTATCAAATCTTGAAAGATCATTAGATCATTTGTTTCAAATGCAAGCATGAAATCCTGATCATCGATGCCGAAGGAATATGATGTATTAAGCCTGATTTGTGGAAATTTTCTGCCGACCGCTATATGTTCATCCATCATTTTCTGCCGATCTTCGTACGGAAGCAAATACCACTCTCTTGATTTTACGAAAGGATAAACAATAGTATATTTCATGGGCTGTTCGTCCGTTGCAAATCCAGGAATAACTTTATTTGAGTATATTGATGGTCGGGAAGCGGATAAATACATCTGCGAAAGCTCCAAATATTTTCCTAAAACCGTAGAATAAGTTTTTGATGTTAGTATCTGCATCTTTTCAACTGAATCAGAAATCATCCACAACAAAAATTCTGCATCATCACGTAATCCTAAAGTAGAATAAGTCCGAACTTTCATTTTTGTGTTTGCAACTTCTATTAAACTTGAAAATTCTTTTGCAGCTTCCTCTTTGCCAATTTCATTTAGCCACCTCCACTTTGGATCAACTTTAAAAAAGGAGAAATTTAGATACAATGGTGATGATGATGTTGTTATCTTTCCCTCTTCACTAAAAGTCATTTAATGAACGAAGAGTCTAAAACCATATTTAAAACTAGATCGAGAACTTTCATAATTTAAATATGTAAATTAGAAGATAAAATTTATTATGACGAACACTTCAAACGATGAAAGCAAAAGAATGCTGAAGCGTCATAAAAATGGTAAAATCAATTATTAAACATTAAAAGTGAAATAATGATAATAATGATAATGTTATTTCATTTATCCTCAATGCCGAGCCAACCATAACCCTTAGATTCAAGTTCCTCAGATAGCTCTTTCCCTCCTGATTTGATAATCCTTCCTCTTGCCATGACATGAACGTGATCTAGCTTTGTAAGATATCTCAGAATTCTAGCATAGTGAGTAATTACAACTACGCCTGCATCTGTCGCAAGTAATTTATTAATTGCATCTGCTACAGCCTTTACTGCATCTATATCTAGGCCAGAATCTGGTTCGTCAAGGATTGCGATGTTTGGTTTTAGAACTAGCATTTGCATCACCTCTGACCTTTTTTTCTCTCCACCAGAAAATCCTTCGTTAAGGTATCTGCCAAGAAATGATGGATCAAGGCCTACATAGTCGAGGTTTCTTTTTACGTATTCATGGAATTCTCTGACAGTTATGAAAACATCTCTATTCTGCTGATCTTGTCCTAATGATTTACTCAATGTATTGTACGCATTTCTTAAAAAGTGGCTGTAACCAACACCAGAAATTTCAATTGGATATTGGAATCCCAGAAATATTCCTTTCTTCGATCGTTCATCCGTAGACAGATCCAGAATGCTTTGTTCTTTAACAAATATATCACCAGATGTAATTGTATATTTCGGATGACCTAGTAGTACATTTGCAAAAGTGCTCTTACCGGAACCGTTGGGGCCCATAAGTGCATGGACTTCTCCTTTGTTAACGTTTAAACTAAGTCCTGTCAGAATTTCTTTTCCCTCAATACTAGCATGTAGATCTTTGACCTCTAAAAACGCCATTACAAATGATTCTTCAAACACTGAATATAAATATTATCAAATAATCGAATAATAATATCCTGTCAAATCAATAGTAATACTAATTAAATGTTACTATATATATTATATATTATATATTATATTAAGTAACATTAGTTATATTAATACAATTAAATAAAGTGATAATTAAAAGCTAATGCTATATAATTTACCCTACGGTGATTTTCCCTGTCATGTATGGATGAATTTTACAGTAATATGGATGCTCCCCTGGCCCAATTTTACTTGCTGGAACACTGTACTTCTGATTGGGGTTCAAAAAATTTGAATCAAACAGTTTTCCGCTACTAGGAT
>JAFAQB010000448.1 GCA_019246625.1 Nitrososphaeraceae archaeon | reverse complement strand
ATTCCTTTAGCAGGCCAAAACCAAATGCCCAGTTTTAAAATAATATCTCCAACCAGTGGTGAGAACATTTCTACTGGCAGTAGCGTAACAATTTCAGGGATTGTTACTGGTACTAATAACACATATTACGGCACCGGTATTTTTGGTGATGGCATTCATTGCCTTGTTTCAGTTATTGTAAACAATTTAAAACCGTATCAAAATGCCACGGCATATGGGCCAAATGGAGATCATGACTATTCCAAATGGAGATACGTTCTGCACACACTAGACGAAATTAAGCGGGGACAAAATAAGATAACTGCAAAGTTAGAGTGTGAACAATCTAGGATGATTGGTACTAATTCCTTGCCTACTACTAACTCCACTCTCAAAATAATTAAATGGTACAGTGTGAATGTAACTGGGACATCGGCATCAAAGGCATCTTTTAAGGACAACCAGGCAATTTCGAATTCCACTGCTTTCGGTTTACAAGACATACAACATGGATATAATACAGAACATAATAAAGCATCTTTGAGTAATGCAACAAATGCAGCTTCTCGTAACAACGCAGGCAAATTTAGGTCACCAGCTATAGTTAATAAAACTAATAGTGAAAATGCTAATTCTGATATTTCAGGTCCATTCTCTGGACATATCCAAAAACCATCGACATTGAAAAGTAACTATAATATCAACAATAAGAATAAGAACAACCCAAAGTCCATATCCATTTCAGTTGAATCATCACAGAACGTTATTAATGGTAAGGGCACATCGATTGTAAAGGCTATAGCCAATGATGCTACCACGGGCACAAAACTTGAAAATGCCACCATAAAATTGAGAATAACCTTCGCTTCTAACGGTACATCTAAATTAATAACAAGTCATAATGGAGTGGCCAGATACTCAGCCAATCTAAATCCAATGCCAAATCATCATAACAACCTTGGTTTTACAGCTTCTGCACGAGCTTCAGCACCAGGGTACATTTCCACATCCAAGACAACCACTTCTTCACTTTCTTCCTCAATATCTGGAGGTACATCTGGTACGCAGGGATCCATCCTTAATAGCAGTAGTACTGAGAATCTTACCCAATCTATACTAAAAGATGTACGAAATAAATTAAAACTTGCTGGCATATACGCGTCTCTAGGCTAGACACTCAAGATATTTCATATTATGGGTTATCAGGTAGAAATAAGACGGATATAGATTGCTGTCAAGGTACCAATTGGGCGCTATACTGTAACTTATTAAGATGAATATCAACTTAGGATATTCAAAACGAGTTGCTGAACGTTCGTTATTGTTGCCTGCTTCCTATCCTTAGTTTCGGCTATAGTTCAACGAACATTTCATAATATCTATCAGCGAACTTATCTCCAAAGCTCTCTTCGCACTTCTTTAGGATAGCTTCTATTAGATTATTGTTGTAAATACTATAAAGATGGTAGTCTTGTCCGTATCTAACTGAAACAATACCACCTTCAGATAGTCTCTTAAGATGCCAAGATACCGTAGATGGAGCTTTTTTAATGTGATCAACAATCTCTCCAAAGGTACAAAGATCATGTCTTTGTATAAAATATACTATCTGTCTTGCAACGTTGTTTCTGACATATCCTATAATATGTGCCTCATCAGATGAAAAGCTGATCGGATAATATCTAGCTCTTCTGCCTTCATGCCTTTCAACTTTTACTTTATACATCTTCTCTAACATTTTCAGATGATATTCAAGTGTTCCATTGGCTAGTCCAGTTTGTCTTAAAAGCTCTCTATATCTTATTCCTGGTGTCTTTGTAATTTGTTCTAGAATTAACGCCTTACTGTCGACTGTAGTAATGAAAGGGGTAGCTGCATCAGACATTATAGTCATATGAACTCTTCTGCCTTAGTCATTATTGAGGTGCTGGTATTACCTCAATGCTCGATATTCCATCATGCGCCAAAGGTTCAGATACTCGCCAATTACAAAATAAGTTCGCTTTTCCATTCATAAATAAACCTTGATCCAGAAGTTATTAAGAACTTGATTAACATTGTGAGTTAACAATGTTACCCTATGGAACACATTTTATAGCATTCGGCATCAATATGGTGATATAGCGAAGATGGCCAATGAAACAAAGTTGGTGGTGGAAGCACCAGGATCAGGCGCAAAGTCATTAATGGTCAAAACGATGCTGGAGGGAGAACCATCTCATTTAAACTATACGGATAGGAA
>JAFAQB010000236.1 GCA_019246625.1 Nitrososphaeraceae archaeon | reverse complement strand
TTTCAAACGAGTGATTCAGGATTACTATTATTGCCAAATAGCAATCCCTCGTCATCATCTTCCTTTCTAAATCTAAAGATAGATGAATTTATACCAAAGCCGTTTTCCACTCAAAAATTGGTTGAACTAATCAGGAGACATATTATTCTCAAGGGAAAGCAAGAATGAATTTGAGTTGTCTTGAATGCTGCTTGATGTTGCTATTGCTATGCAAGTATATTTGTTATCTTCTTAATTACTATATGCGGCAAGATCTACACTATAGCTTTTACTGCTACCATTGCTACCAATTTTGTTTCCCTTTTTCCAACTGCTACCATTGTATACTTTACTTAACTATCACAAGCGATAAAAGAGATTGTAATAGCCATGAGTTTATTTCATAAAATCTGAAATGGTACTTTGCCTAGAACCTTGAATCCTACTACTACTATGTAAGTGAGATTCATCATCTTCCTCCTTCTTGTTCTTCTCCTCCTCCCATTACTCCATGTGGCTTCTGGCAATCCAACCATCTTTCTGAATGTTTTTGCAGTCCCTGGACCAAAACCAGCATAATGATTATTAGCTGATACTATGGTAAGATTGATGCCTTAGACTGGGAATCTAAGGAGGTTCATCCACGTTTGGAACAACAATTTCAGGCAGCTAATACTACCGCTGCCCATACTTTTGCCGCTCATGCACATCATAGGTAATGCTAGTCTAAAATATATATCGGACAGCAGCATACTGATTTGCATTAGTTAGTACATTTTTTACTTCATTTTCCTTCCTCTACAACAGCTGCGACAAACAAAAAATTGGCAACTGATTGTTGTTCTGGTGTATGATATGAAATTAAGGAACGATATTGAGAGCCAATATCCCAGCCCTGTCTATTTTTCGTTATAGGATCCGATGCCAATATTCTGTGTATCTGACAGATACACCAAATTCTTTTCCAATTGATGGTAAGGCAACTTGCACAATCGTAAAATCTACTACCACCATTAACTGCGCCAAAGTAATGAGTACTAATACTACTGATAGTTCTGAAGAAGAACCAGCCTTAGTTGTTACAGTTGCTCGTAGCGACTTTGGCTTTGAATCCACCATGGTTAATAATCTATGCTCTTCATGCTATTTACTGACGGATACATTGATACACTAAGTTAGGACGGACAGGGTGCTATGTGCTAGCATAGCACAAAGCGACTAGTTCAGCAAAAGCTGGGATGTTTGTACTTGAAATAGGATAGTATTTTTACCATCGTAAAGCCTTTGCTGATTTTGCAGCCGCATCATCTATGCTTGCTTGGGTCCTTTTTCCCATAGAAAACCTCATTGAATGCTTGATGAATATTCTCTGCTATCGGAGGATACTCTAGGCCTAGCGTTGGCAACATTACGGACTTTAGAGGAAGTCAAGAGTTCGCTGCAGGAAACACAAGGTAAGGATATTTTTTCCTTGTTGATTCATATCCTTCTTTTATCAATTTCTTGATTGTTTCTGAGGTAAAGTCACCGATTTTGCCGGCTACAGTATCAATATCATCTCTGCGTTCAATGGTTTCTAATTTGGTTATTTCAAATTGTGCTTTTATAATATCCAAATATTTGTTTGGTTTTTCTGCTGTGTATCTGCTTGTTGTATAGTCTTCAAGAATCTTATTAATTTGATTTTTTAAGTTGTATTCCTCCTTGTTATTTCCAAGTTGAAGAAGTTTCTTAATTAAATGTATATACTGCGTAACAAGTATAGATTCGTCTACATAGTATTGGTCATGTGATTTAATATCTAAGTGTCTTTCTGTTATTCCATCGGGATCATATGGAACTGAATTATTATTATCATGGGAGTGCCATAAATTTACCAAATATATCTCTAGATCTGGCACTGCAAGATTTGCTTCATTTAGAATTGAATCCTCCAACTCTTTCGAACCTATCTTGTATTGCCAAAATTCTTTGTGTGCCTGGATTAATTCTCTTATGGGCGTATTACTTAGTATACCTCCATCCCAAAATTCCCGTCCGTTTATCTTCTCGTATTCATAAAATTCTGGCAATGAAGCACTTGCCATTATGTGTTGTATATTAATGCCTTCATCATATTCTATAACTATTTGCTTTCCATCAAAACCTTCATAAACTGTTTTTCTAGTTTCTTTGTCATTTAGTATATGATCCTTGTCTTTCTCATAGCTATCAAATGTTACTGCTTTACCTTCTGCAACATCAGTACTTACTACAAGTAACCTAGGCTGTCCTTTCTCGTAGTTAGTTGCTATAGGAAATTTTGCAAACTTTTCTAGACTTTTTTGTAAAGGATGTTTATCATATAGAGTCCTCTTATTTTGGCTATCAAAGAATTTCTCATCCTCTTTAGGTGGCAGTATTGGAGAATATGCTTTATCTACTCCCGACTTTAAGAACTCCTTTACAGAATAATATCTTCTGGCTGCCTCTGGTGAGGAGACAGCAGTCTTTTCATTATTTTTATTATTTTTATCGAATTCTTTTTTCCAAGCAGCAGAGTCTTTTGTGATATCAGGAGTAGGACAAGATAGATATTCCCAAAACTCTACAAGTTTTTCTGCTGAGCCCACCCATGTTTTATTTTCAACAACATGGCTTACTAATACAGCAGCATTTATTGCTCCAATTGACGTACCAGCAACGATATCAAATAATGGTCTTCCTTCATTTCCGTTTTGTATATCTTCTTTTGTAAGCTTTTCATGCAATGCTTTGAAAGCACCAGCTTGAAAAGCACCTAGTGCTCCACCTCCTTGTAGTACAAGAGCTCTAATCTTCTTTTCCTCCTTTTTGTTGTTCTTCTTATATATATCCCCATGATGACTATAACTTTGGTTTTCTGTATTTTGATCTTTTCTGGCTCCTAATGTCTTCCAAACAGTATCTGACCACGAGTCGTATACCTTCTGTGAAGATACAGCAATTTCTTTATATGCCTCTATCCATGCTCTGGAGGATTGTTGCCATAAATCCATACTTGTTATGAGAAAAGAACCTATCTGAGGATTCTTGTAATTATTCTTACTGTTAATATTATTCACATAATAGCGTGGCGACTATTACATATTAATAGCTCTAATAATCAATCAGCATATCTCATATTCGATGATCATACTTGAACGTGAGAAAATATTCGCAGAGGCAATAATGTACGCACTATACTTGTATTTTATAGGCTTAAGTTTTAGAAATACCTCATTGTGATTCAGTCATTTGAAGAAGGAAAAAGGAGTCATGTCGAAGTATTGAAATGGGTTCAGAGAGTTAGACCTGGATGATTTAAGATAATAAATCAATGTGTAACTGTGACAGGAATAGTCTTGTCTGTAAATCCAGACCCTGATGGAGATACTGACTTTCCATTAGTATAAGATCCACAATACAAGAATATGGTTACAAAAGCTAATTTCAATCCATTAATGCGAGGAGGAGTATGGTATGAAATGACATGTCAGCATCCATTTTCCCTTTCATTATAAGTATTGTCAAGCATATAGAATGTTGCTAATGTATTACTAGTACTATGTCACTGATAATGTTATCTTTCTATCTGTTACCATTGCTACCAGATTTGTTTCCCTGTTTCCAACTATTACCATTGCATATTTGAGCTTGTACAGTTGATAAAAGAGGTGGTATATGGTTAGGCCATGAAATCTGAAAACTCTTGCTCTTGCTAAATGGTATTGCAATGAAAGTTGTCTTCATCTTTCTAATCCCATCATCTCGTTAGAGATGAGTAGATATCAATTTTAAATTCAATTCAATTTTTGCGGCATAAGATGTTGGCATAGTTGTATGACTATATTTGTTTCGAGTAATAGATTTAGCGTAACAGTGTTAATGTCAGTGTAATAACAGCCAAAGGATTCGATCAGTCCTATAGCGTTGCAACTAATATTCCACATCCAGGAGTGACTTTTAGCATACCACCAAACGAAGGAGACATGGTACGCGTGTGCGTAGCAGACGAGATAGTAGACCAGTTGCTTGGATCAGTACCTGAGCTCTTTTAGCAGCTAGTCATAATTTCTCCACGTGTGATTACACTTTGTACATCGGTAAAATCGAGTACTTGACTCATTAGCGGATCTTGTTTGAGCCATCCACCAAGATGCAGTATTATTTCCACACTTTGGACATTCTATATCCATAGTAGGCAATGGTGCTGGGTTTGCATCTGAAAGTCCCGTTACCTCGAATGTAGTTTTCTTAGATTGCGCAGGTGGTTGAGGGCTGTTTATCGTTGCTACTTCGCCATTATTATCGATATTCTTATATTCTTCCTTATAGCCACACTTAGGACAAACCATAATATCATTTTGTTCGATCCTCCTTTCCATGCGAGTATTACATTTAGGACAGAATTCCATATTGGAATTCATTGAGCTTCCAAGGTATCATCTATTTTACATATTCCTTATACCCTGGATCGGTACCTAGGCTTTCGAAAAGAGATCTTCATTAATGACCTATCTTCTTCAACGTTAAAATGTTATTGCGAATTGTCTCATAGCTCATTTGATAATTTCTCCACTTATTTCAAATTCCTTCAAGTTTGCAAAACAGAAGGTCGTTGTTGTACAAAGACAATTTTTCTTTTTTGCAATATAGCAACTATTAACTTGCTCACTGTAAACAACACCTACATGGAGAGCACCTGATGTCTAGGTTAATTAAAACACAAAACAGTCTTTCAGATGCATAACCTACAACATGCACAGAGTTACTAATCTTATAGAACTGATGTTTTCTGCAAAGCCGGTTTCAAACTGCTGCCACTAGCTGCAAAAGGAAACAAGACTGCAATACCACAAAAAATAAGCCTTTATTAGTCAATTGATAGGATCAGTCAAAATGCGTACAACATCACAAATTTATATTCATAATTGACTGAAAATATCAAAATAATGGGCTTTAGTATAGACAATAAAAAATCCTCCCTTTCTAGCAGATGCAATCAAGCAAGAATAAGATCGCTATTACGTTTATTTTAGTACCCTCTATAGTGTTTTTAATTGCAATTAGTACTACTATGATATTTGGTTTTAATACCAATCTGTTGGTAGCAGCTGCTGCTGCTGATACTCATACTGGAACGACAGCCCTAAAGTCCTCAACTACCATGCCATTAAAAAACAACAACACCTCTACTAATGCTCCTACTACAAATACTAATACCACTAGCCTTACTCTGCGAAATCCCTCTTATGTCTATACAGAGAAAGATAAAGGCTCAATTCCAAAACCAACTATTTTTAATGGGACCCGTGCACTTATGATAACTTATCTTGGTAATGGAACACTTAAAGGTATACCAATTACAGATACTGGAACTGCATATGTTTCTCCTAAATCCAATGGAAGTTTATATACTATTGGCAAGGGTGTTTTATCAACTAAAGATGGAAGTGGAATATCAGTCTATACTTTTCGTGCAGTAGGCCGTTATGGTCCGGATGGCAAATTACACCATATTGGAGTATCATTTGGCACAAATCCAGTTGGCACTCTAGCCTTTCTTTCCAATTCAGTAGGTATGTATAAAGATGAATATGACAGGCCGGGCAATGGAATGACTACAAACTATCTTTGGAAAACATTAAAGCTATTTAATGGAGATAGAGCAACAGGCTTATCTATTCGGAAAAGGCTGATTGCCTATGTAAACCATGGCTATTCTAATTGCCTTGAATGAACTTTACAACTACCTTTTACTGCTACCATTGCTACCAGGTTTGTTTCCCTGTTACCGGCTGCTACCGTGCATATTTTAGGGCTTATGCAGTAAGCAATGGAGATCGTAATGGATAATAATTTTATTTTTTAAAACCTGAAAATCCTGTACAACTAAAGGATAATGAGAAATAGGAAGTCAGGGGCCCTGTAGAAACCAGGTTTTCATTTGATTATCAGTCAAAGCTTTCTAAGAGCATTATACTCTACACCTATTGAGGGAGTCAAGGTATGTAAGACTAGCTAATACCATGATGCGTGTTTTGAAGAATGCTAGAATACCGTTATTTC
>JAFAQB010000340.1 GCA_019246625.1 Nitrososphaeraceae archaeon | reverse complement strand
TTCTCCGATGGAAGTAGTAGCTTGATCTCATCCCATAAATCATCGGGAATCTTTCTAATTGTTGGAAGATGTTTTAGTGTCCTATAAGGCACAGCGATAGAAAGAACATCTCAAGCTAAATGCTTATCTATTTTTGGGATAGGCTCTAAATCAGGTCTTGCTACATGTCCAAAAAAGCTCAAAAGTAGTGGAATTAAACGACTATTAGAACGTGCGTTATGGGAACAACGTATTCGTCATCTTCTTCAAAATGGAGCTAAAAGACATGAATGGAAGGCAGCTCATGGTTTTCGCAAGTTCTACAAGTCTAGAGCAGAGCAGGTTATGAGACCAATAAATGTAGAAATAACTATAGGACATAATATAGGAGTTTCAGAATCTTATTACAAACCACTGAACGTGAAGGTATGGAAGATTATTTAAAAGCTCAAGATGTTTACTACTAACAAAGTAGTAGTAAACATACATAATGCAGCACAAGCTTAATTATGACATCCTATTTTTTGGAATCATTATATGCCTATGTCATATTATCCTAAAGTTCATGTAAAATGGTACCGTAATAAGAAATTATAACTAAAATTGTGAATAGTCATAAAAATTTCTATATGGCACCACCTTAAACAGGTAAGATAAATCACTCCAAAAAGGAGCTCGAATTCCATCTCTTATAGTTAACAATGTTAATTTACAACGTTAATCAAGTTCTTAATATGTCCACATCTATAACAATATTGAGCTAATTTGAGTTTAAGCAATAATAATAATAAACAATTTCTTATCCAACAATTAGTCTGGATGGGTGTATCCATAGCCATCAGCCTTACTATTTGCATGTTATTGCCATTTCCTTTATCTCTAGTTGCTATAATAGGAATTTTCTTGTTACTTAACTTCTATTTAAGAAATAGAATAATAAAAACAAATGGTCTGGAAATTGGGATATTGATGCCATGACACAATCATCAACATCACCATTATCAATGCCATCTTCCTTAGACTATTATCGTACCAATTGTGGAACAAAGCACAAAAAGTTGCCTGTCCTAAATGCGGGTCAAAAATGAAAAGGGTAGGAGCATGACCATGGCTAATAATACTAATACTAATACTAGCATGTGTAACCTATTATGTAAAGGACATCGAGATCTAGTCGTTTGCAATAATTGCTTGTGGTCTGCATCTTTATTGAAAGGACCAGTAGGAGGATTTAAGAGATGCCCAATATGTAGAAATAAAGACCTAGAAGTAATTCCAGTAGGAGATTATGAGAGTTATAAGATTGATATCAATAGTAAAAGAGGATTAGAAATTAGTTTTACAATAGATAGATAAATCTGATACTATTATTATATTATATGTCTGCTAGCAAATTCCTTGACTTTATTTCATTAGATCAAGGTGATGGTGCTGCTGCGGGTAGTGGTAATGCTTGTGATAATAAAAACATAGAACAAAAAGCATTGATATTCGCCACGCTTATGGAGTTATCGATGGTGGAAAAGGAATAGGCAAGGGCACTAGTAGTTATTTACGTTGATAGATACGAGCTAGCACTAATAATTACATTAGCATTGACAAACAACTTAATTGTTTCTACATTCTATAGTGAAGGGCATACTCCAACCAGTATTCACTAGGAATTTATGAAAATGTTTCAAATCAGAAATGAAATCATTCATGGCATGCCTAAGATTCATTTTTCTAATACCAAGGTTTTCTCTTTTTGTGAGAACACATTAAACTTCTTTGAGGCTGCTATCGCCATATGTATTATGGATGATAATATACTGTATGTTTTGAAGAGCAAAAGACAAATAAATAGACAAGGGTTGATTACTGTATAATCGTTGTTATAGACTATCTTTGAAGAGTAAGCCTTTACAAATATTTCAGACAACATATAGAGGGGTTAAATGCTTGTAAATGAGCTGATCACAGATAATCATGTGTGAGTTAAAGAAGTACAAAATAGGTATGCACACATTGAGTATGATTCTTACTCATATCGAGAATATCTAATACTTTTAAGAAAGTTTACGTATGCTATGTTATAAGATCATGGCTGAACATAACGTTGGAAATGACACGAAGAAAACTGATGTACATATTGGTTTTCCAAGTTTTAACAAAATATTTGTTGCATATGATGGAATGGAAATGTCCAAGAAAGCGTTGAACTATGCAGCATATTTTTCAAAGATTTCTGATTCTGAGATAGTTCTTATTCATGTCATAAAGCACAATAGAGACCTAAATAAGGTATTGCCGCTTACCATAAATGTGAATCTAGAGGGAAACGAACAACAACTACATATACCAGGGAGTCAGCAAGGAATACTGCTAGACGAGCCTTTACGAAAAGTAGTCGAAGAAATGATAATAGCTTGTAAAGCCGCTGGCCTGACAAAGAAAATCGTGTATGAATTACGCATGGGTAAACCTGCAGATGAGATTATCAATATATGTAGTGTAATTCGATTCGATCTAATAATCATGGGAAGCCGCAGGATAGCTTCAAGGATAGAAGCCGTGGGGAGTACTACTAGAAAAGTCTTAACAAAAGTAAAGACACCAACACTCATAGTACAAAAACATCTAACATACAAAGACGAATACTAAATACACAAGTCTCTTCAATTATCTTGTGAAGGTCTTTTCTATCGATACACAATCCTAGCTTGGTGGTAATGTTAGTACTACTAAGTACACATATGATATGTGTACTACATCGTATGGAAGCTTTACACTATTAGCTTTTACTGCTACCATTGCTACCGAGTTTGTTTCCCTGTTTCCAACTGCTACCATTGCATATTTTTACAGAACGTGTACAAAGGAGTGGCCATAATGGCTAGGCCATAAAAATTCGAAAGCATATTTTGCTACTTCCAACGGCTTTTTCCATAGAAGCCTGCGTAGTTTTTTCATTATTGGAATGAGACTTTTGTTCTATCGATGCAATTCCATGATTTACTCCATGGTTTTTTAGAATAAGGCCGATATATCTTAAGGAGAGTCTTTGTTCCTTCGCAATTTCACGATTAATCTTGCCTTTGTTGTATAGCTCTAAAACATTATTTTCTCTTTCAGTGTTATTGTCAGCTGGCAATATTCCTTGCTATTTATCTAGAAGTTCACTGGTGAAGATATTCAACAGTTCATCTCTCTCTATTATTGATATGGACATGGACCGTCACTTGACCTCGCATCCATATATCCATTTGTGAATTCTTTGGAATATGGTGCAGTTGCTTTAAACTGTCATATTCATATCGTCACTAAATGCCATATTCCATCCATTTTTGTATGAATTACTTACTGTAAATGCTGTTGTAGCAGCCGCCGCCACTACTACTCCTAATGCTTCCGTTACTGCTACTGCCAATGAAATAACACCCCGTAGAGTTTTGTCAAGTAAATTGGTGTTCATTACATCATGCATATGAATTATCAATGACATCTACATTGCTAGCATTTAGGCCTTTTCTCTTTAGTATGTAGCTTTAGGAAGCTTGGAAGATAATGTCTTATCTGTGGGTAGATCTCGTATAGTTCGTACTTGTGAAAAGAGAACTTGAAATTAATATTATGATTAGAAAGAATATAGTTATAAGGTGATAGTGCTTAGAAGCAAAGATTTCCAATTCTAATCACTTCTAAGTAGAAGTCGACTCAAAATATAAGATTTACCTAGATAATCTATAAAAAGACTAAAGATGTGTTATATCGTGGAACAAAAGTCCAAATTTTGGTAAAAGTTTAAGGTATTTAGAGTATAGCAACAAATTTTCCAAGCTAAAAATAAGCATATAACAAACGATAAGAGGATAGCGCTATCGATTGTGGATCAAAATAATCCATTTAATATGGCTTCAATAAAAGGAAAGGTAATTGAGCATACAACTGAAGGAGCAGATGAGCATTTAAAGAGGCTTGCCAAAAAATACCTTGGAATTGGAAAATATTACTATCGAAAACCAAATCATAAGCGAATTATCCTGAAGATCAAGCCTGAAAAGATAATGGGTCTATCCATTCATCCTGCATTCTATTTCCTAGCACATTCTCCATGGAATAGATAAAATTGTCTCCAGCAAACGAACAAAATCCATATACTATATCTGGAAATATGAGTTGTATATAATTAATATTTTTCATCATTTACTTTATTAACTAACCTATATCATTATGCGATGTCAATGAAGAATAAGCAGCAGAATAGACCAATAGTTCCTATGGTATTGGCATTTGTAATAGTATTTTCGATTTTGTTAGGCGGCTCTTTTGCATCCTTAACTATCTATGCTAGTGCCACTACTACTATTATCTCGTCCTCTCCTTCAACCCTTACTCCTATCAAACATATTGTAATTATCTTCCAAGAGAATGTTTCTTTTGATCATTATTTTGCCACATATCCTTATGCCATGAATGGAGCTAATGGTTCAAAGTTTACAGCCAATCCTCATACACCTTCAGTTAATGGCTTAGGTAAATTAGCAGCTCTTTTAACCTACAATCTCAACTCTGCTAATCCCTATCGTCTAGATCCATCCCAACAAAGAACATGTGAGATAACGCACTCTTACAATGGTGAGCAAAAAGAATATGATGGTGGCTTAATGGATAAATTTGTACAGTTTAGCAATCCTCTCTTCAGCTTTAATCCAAAGGAAATAGGCAAGTGCAATCCAAACCAAGTAATGGGATATTATGATGGAAATGCTGTTACTGCATTATGGAACTATGCTCAACATTATGCAATGAGTGATAACTATTACGGATCTACCTTTGGTCCATCAGTACCAGGTCATCTTAACCTTATAGCTGGTCAGACTCATGGTGCCGTAGTATCATCTTCCTCTTCTTCCTATTCTTCTAACATCAAAGGAGTTGTTAATGGCACTGTAATAGGCAATCCTGATCCTGTACGTGATGATTGCTCACCAAGTTTTCTACCACCTTCAGGCATTATATCAATGGTAGGAAAGAATATAGGCAATCTTCTAAATTCCAAAAATATTACGTGGGGATGGTTCTCAGCTGGTTTTAAACCATCCATTAAAACGGCTGAAGGTAAGTGGATTTGTACATTTACAAACCATACTAGCTTTGGTGGTTGGAATTCACATGATTACTATCCTGATGTTGAACCATTTCAATACTATAATTCTACAGCCAATCCTCATCATCTTTCTCCTATGTCTGTTTCCATGATTGGTCATACCGACAGAGCAAATCATCAATACGAGATAGGCAGCTTTTGGAATGCTGCTATGAGTGGAAATTTGCCAGAAGTAAGTTTCCTTAAAGCTGCTACCTATCAGGATGCGCATCCAATAGACTCTGATCCGATAGATGAGCAGAATTTTCTAGTTAATACTATTAATAAGTTGCAAAGATTACCAGAATGGAGCAGTACAGCAATCATAATAACATATGATGATTCAGGTGGTTGGTATGACCATGTAATGCCTCCTATAATCAGTCAATCTAATGATCATGCTAATGATGCTCTTCTTGGTAATGCTGGTCTATGTGGTCATGCGGTTCCTAATGGTACCTACCAAGATCGCTGTGGATATGGGCCTCGGTTGCCTTTGCTGATAATCTCACCATATTCAAAAGTAAATTTCATAGACCATGCTATAATTGACCAATCATCTATTCTACGTTTTATAGAGGATAATTGGTATCTTGGAAGAATTGGCAATCAGTCGTTTGATGCCAAAGCTGGCTCAATTATGAATATGTTTGATTTCAGTAATGGCAATAATGGACATAAGACAAAGAACCCTACTCTTTTCTTAAACCCTGATACTGGTTTGCTGATACAAAATTCTACATCTGTATAGAAAGGAAAAAGCTAAATAAGTAACACTATTGAACCCTTTATTTGAATAATATGTTCAAGTCGGCTGTTGTTATTCCTAATTTGTATGTCATTCAGAAGGGGAAAGCTTTCTTTCTACTTTCATGCTCGTTTCCTGGTCCCAAACCTGTTACTATTGGTAAAGATCCAGGTGTTACTGCTACATGTACCTTGCTTCCCTTAATCCTCTTATGACCAACCATCAAAGCCTATTTCTTGCCCCCTTTCTTGACTGCTACAGTGCTAACTATCTACAGATAGGTCGCCTATCTTTATCAATCCAGAAATATAGCCACGTGATACTAGGGAGTTCATAATATTTTTCCATACACCTATAATACTCCACTTCTTATGTCGTTCCCAAATTGTTTTGTATGAGCCATACTTTGAAGGCATATCCATCCATCCATCTACATCCACTCATCAGTACATATAATATGCCATTGATGGTACTCCTCTATCATCAGCTCTAGGTCTACCAGTATGAGCAGGAGCAGGAATTGATGGTACCAACAGATTCCATTGATTATCAGTTAGCTCTTCAAATCTCACTAGCATGATTTAGACATGATCTAAGCTATAGGTAAGCAAGTGAGAAATTCTGGAGTAATATATTAAATTACTTTCCAGATGAGTTC
>JAFAQB010000116.1 GCA_019246625.1 Nitrososphaeraceae archaeon | reverse complement strand
TGGGTCAGTTATAGACATAAAGTCAAAATCTTTGTTGAATGCATATTTGTACAGCCAGTATTGGCTACGTAGGTAAATGATTCAGTTGGTCCAAATATGACTATGCAAGATATAGCCAATAAGATGAATCAGTTTAGAGTATACTATGGAAACCAATTGTATAATTTAAAACAATAACGGCTTGATTCTATTTCATTTCTATTCAATGACTTCGTTAGGAGTGATCACAGTAGAATCACTTAATTAAGAGCGCCGCCTATAACAAGAGTGTCTCTTCTGACTTTAATCATTTTGTTATGTGGTCTTACAACTATATCCATTTTGCTGCTAAATTATGGTAATAATATATTTATACTCCAGTCAGCGCAGGCCAAGTCAAATACAGTTGTTGCTACTACACCAGTTGGTGATCATCCATTTGGTATTGCTTATGACTCTAACAATGCAGAGATGTATGTTACTAACTCCTTTTATGACTATTTTTCACCTTCTCCTCAGCCTATAAGTAGAAGTGTATCCGTATTAATTGCACATCAAACATATAGGACTATACCAGTTGGTGCCAATCCTATAGGTATTGCTTATGATTCTGCTCATGACCGAATATATGTAGCAAACGCTAATTCAGGAGATCTATCTGTTATAGATGCTGCTACAAATACTGTTATTGGTACTCCTATTCAAGTAAAACCTCTTCCCTGGGAAATTGCTTATGATCCTGATAACAGGGAACTATACATTACTGATGCAATTAGGAGCGTCAATGTAGTAGAACACTTCAAATAATGCGGTTATTGGTAATATTCAAGTAAGGTCCGGACCTCACGGTATTGCATATGATCCAGCTAATAAGGAAGTATATGTTGCCAATCAAGGTTTTGGTACTGTTACTGTGATAAATGCTACTACAAATATGATACTCAATGATATACAAATAGGGACTAATCCAGAAGGTGTTGCATATAACCCTACTAATAAGGAAATATATGTAACAGGATGGGGTGGAAACTTTGTATCAGTAATAAATGGCACTACAAATTCTGTGATTAAGAGAATAGCGGTAGGTACTCTTCCATTTAATCTTGCTTATGATTCTGTGCATGATCGAATGTATGTAGCTGATTCTGGGTCAAATGATGTCTCGGTGATAGATTGCAAAACAAATACTGTTATTGGTACGCCTACAGAAGTGGGTGATTTCCCACTTGGTGTTGCTTTTGATGCCTTTGATAAGAACGTATACGTAACCAATTCTCGTTCAAATACAGTGTCTGCAATATCAACTTTGGACCGGGGAAAGTTAGATGTAAGTGCTTCGGCACAGCAGAATACCACCACCCATGGAAATATGCCTCTCCGTTCTATTATATTATCTGTATCTGATGACGAAGATTCACAGCCAGTTACGGGGCTTGGTTCCTTGAATATCAAGGTAAATTCAGAAAAAGTACCTGCTGGTGCCGCACCAGTAGAGGTTCAAAGCATTGCTCCAGGTGGACTACCTGGCTTTTATCGTATCGAGCTTGCGCCAATTGCATCAGCAGCATGGTTAAGTGGAGAATATGTTTTTTCAATTTCAGTTACAAATGAAGAAGCTAGAGGGCAGACTATATCAAATATGTTTGTACGGTAGTTGATTTTGAACTCAACCATCTCCATATTTTTCGACCACAAAAGACTATGGGAATTTCGCTACAAACTGCAGCATGAAGAGCCAAGAGCAATCATATAACAAAACACATTTTCAGATTTATTTTATAGCATATCCTTTATGGTACCTCATTTTCTCTTTGTACACTCTCCGTAAAAACATGCATTGGTAACAGGTGAAATCAGAGAAAGAATATGGGTATCAGCACAAGAATGGCTGATATCAGGCGGTATCAGAGAAAAAGCTTTAGGCATGTACATTCTTTGTTATAGTAACGACAAAACATATTGTCAACAGACAATAACACTGAAAGAGAAAATAAAGTTTTAGAGCTATACAACAACCAAGGTAAGACTACTCGAGAGATTGCAAAGAAACAAAGACTGTCATTAAGAGATATCAGCCATATCCTAAAAAAGCTCTGATATTATTTCTCCTCTTTTGTTCCTTGCTTTTATCAAAGTTTTACATTTAGCAGAGAATATTTCGTAGTAACAAGGTATAGTAGTAGAAAGGACAATGGTCGCTGCAGTAGTAAAAGAAAATAATTTGCTATGATATAATTAAGTCTGGGCAGTGAATGCTAGTTCACTTACACCTGTTGCTTGATATGTCTCGCCAGTGGTCTTTCTTTAATTTCAGCCCCCGCCTCCGCTTTCACCTGGAGGTGCTGCGCCTTCCTCTATTGGTAGGGCTCCACTTTCTGTATTTGCGGTTTCTTCCTCACCTACGGCTCGGTTTGGTGGAGCTGCTGCAGGATATGGCAGCTCGCCCGGCATGTTGCCACCAGGTTCGTAGCGGCACACCAGAATGCTGAGTGCATGACCACCAGGGCTGGGGGGTGCGGTTCCACAACCGACCTGTTTCGTATTCGCCCAGACCATCTGAGTGTAATGACCGACGGCATAAAAAGACGGGCCGCCGGGATAAAGAGACTTTTCGGCGACCCATTTAGCCTGTCCTTGATCGTTACCCCATTGATCCTTGCCGGATACATCGTTAAAAAACCCTGCAATGTTCTCACCGATACAGGTTGGACCGGGACATACTCCCCCTACGTTCACGGTGTCGTGCTTGAACTGTTTTGTCGTAGCGAGATGCTCGGCCCAAGCCTGGGCAGCGGCCGCTAGACTGCTGCTCCAAGTAAGCGGCGCAACTCCAACGGCAGCGCGCTCGCTGTTATGCACTTCGAGGATTTTACTCTCCAAACTCTGATTCGTCTGTGCGGACGATAGCTGAAGCCCCGACCACAGAACTGTCAGAATTGCCGCTGTGGCGAGAACCGTAATTATTTTCTTATACAAAATATATCAGTAACTTTTACAGTAGTTGATTTTATTAAGTTATCGATTAATTTATATCCCAGTTTCAGTAGGCTAATAAACTTTTTTCTTTCATGTTTACTCGACAATAAACCAGAACAATAACTTTATCTCCAACGCCTATTCTTTGGTGGTTTATAGTGCCGTTTAGTGCCGGTGCCAAAACGTTCTAAAACTTTCGTAGAAAAGGAGATGAACGAAATATTCGACCTTATCGTAGATGGGTTCTCTGACACCGAGATAATGGAGACTAGGGCCTATCAATGAGAGCCCTCTTCGAATATCGTGAATGTTGGATGATAGATTGCAGCCGGTTAACCTAAACCAAAAACGCGAGACAATACTGTCTTACAAGGAGATCATAAAAGTGAGCCTGGACATCGTACGTACCTGGCTCCTCGGGGCCAGACATGTAAAAATTACCATCTGAGTCAGTCTTAGCCACTGCGTTGGGATGCACACCACTTCCTGTAAATGCGATCGTAGCTCCAGCTATCCCCGGGTTACCCGCGATGGCAGTCCCTTTTTCGCAAACGAGTTTCCCTGGTTGGGAAGATTTAGGTGGTGCTCCAAACGAGCGGTGCAGACCCAACAGCAGCTCGTTTGCTGTTGTGGATCTGCAAGAGGTTGTCAAAATTCTCAATTAGGCATTCCTAACCCACATAGATTGTTATGTTGATTATATCTAGATCATGTATATACAGCCTCTATATATAATACTTTTATATGAGTATCATATACAAAATAATTTAATGTACAAACATACATCCTTTGCTATAATGGCTGCATTACTATTGCCGGCAATCATAACGCTCACTCTATATGCTGTTAATAGAGCTAATGCACAAGGTAACGAGATTAGCGCTGCTGGTGGTGAAGAGCACAATATGACCAATGCTGCTGGTGGTGAAGAGCACAATATGACCAATGCTGCTGCTGGTGAAGAGCACAATATGACCAATGCTGCTGGTGGTGAAGAGCACAATATGACCAATGCTACTGGTGGTGAAATAGAAGTTGCGCCCGGCAACCGTTAGCTAGACTCCAATCACTACATTTTTTATTTTTGACCTCACGAGTATTCATATAGAGGCAAGTAGGCCATCGGATAACATCATCTTCATGTTTGCTAAGGGCTGCTGCTTGTGTTCCTTAAGAGTATTGTAAATCAGTCAATTGACAATTACCGTAAAGCAGTACTTGCCTTTTTGGCAAATATAACTTATCGATATAGCTTTAGCTTGCTACAGTTTAGTCAGTTATGTGAGATATACTCCTGTAAGAAGGATATCGGAGGAAGAGAAGAGAGAGTTGTACGACCTTCTAGATAGTAATAATTCTGACATAAAGTACAGAGCTAAAATCGTACTTCTTGCTGGAGAGGAGGGCTATACAGTACCAGAAATAAGAGAGATGACCAATATTTATGACAAAACCATACGAAAGTGGATACATAGATTCAACGATCATGGTATATGCGGTCTTTTTACAGAAATAGACTATTCTAGAATGATAAAGATAACTGACGAGGTTAAACATGAAATCTTGCATATAGCTTTAACCAACCCAAGAAAAATAGGTTTGAAATTCTCAACCTGGTCTTTAAGGTCTATTGCAGGATATGTGAAGGAAAAGAAGGTGGTAAAAGAAGATGGTATAAGCCATACTGCGATAAGGGATATTCTGATAGAGAAGGGTGTTGAATGGAGACATTCAAAGACTGTTCTTGGGAGTAAAAGCAAGGATCCTGAATATGATTTAAAAAAAGCGCATTGAAGATCTGAAAAACAACACAATTCCAGATTATGTCCTTCTGTTTCAAGATGAAAAAGGGCCTATAGCAGCTAAAACATATGGTGGTTCTTCATGGTGTTCTACTCAGGCTAAAATAGAACATGATCAGAAAGTAAAGGGTTTGTTGAATGTTTTTGGCATTTACGATTATACAAACGATACAATGTTAACGCACTGCTACCAACAGAAGAAAAGCAGTCAGTTCATCAATTTCATTGAAAGAGTTGATTCATTCTATGATTTGAATATAAAAAGAATATTCTTGGTACTAGACAATGCATCCATACACAAATCAAAGAAAACTAAAGAAGCATTATCAAAACACCATCCGAGAATAACAATGGTATTCTTACCAACAAAATCTCCTAAACTCAATGTAATTGAAGTCAGATGGATGTGGCTACAGAGAAAAGCCATTGACAATAGTACATTCAGAAATCAATCAGATATTGGGCAAGCAGTACAAGATTGGACTGAGAATTACAACGCTACTCATGGGAGAAGGATAAATGACATATTACAGATAGGAGCAATGCATATGCTTACAGCACTTTCATGTTTAATTCGTACTTGGTATGACTTGCCTTGACTTCCCAGTCAAGTACATCACCAATTTCCAGATCCAAATCACTCTGTCTAATTTCTTCGAATCTAGATCTTCGCTGGTCACGGATTTGACCATTGGCATACAATACACTAGTGTATGTAATCCACTTATATCATAAGGAGTATGTTCTCGCCAAAATTTAGAGCAAAAAAAGAGGGAGTTTCGTTCTGTTCCTAATACGGGGGGCCTCCTGTATTGCCCGAAGGGCTGTATCTGCAATTCAGATAGACCGCCACGGCCGGTATTTTACCATTCCCCATGCCACTTTCAGTCGTTCCCCTAACGGTGGCGATAGCACAACCGACCTCTTTCGTGGTCTTCCAGACCATCTGCGTATAATGCTGGCCCATGGAGGGCTTTTCGCTAACCCAGTCCTGGACCAGCCGCTCCACCATGTTGGGGTGGCTGCTCAGCTGAGCCAGCCGTGCAAGGTTCTCACCCTGTCCAAGTTGCACGAGGTCCGAGGCGTGCCGGAGCAGATTCACACCTCGTGGAGCGTCGCTCTTGAATATCACGCCATTGTTCTCGAACACCATTTTGTCGAGGTAATTCCGCGCGTCGGCGGCTAGGCTATCGCTCCACACAAGATCCGGGACGTGTACGGCAGCACGTTCGCGGTTGTGAATGGCCAGTATAGTGTTCTGGTCTTCTCCACTAGCTGGCACCACTAGCTCGCAGGTAGTTCCAGGTCCCGGGACGCAGTCGCCCGCAGCAGTTCCAGTATTGCTACTTTCCTGTGCATTTCCAGTTGCAGCCATTGTACCCAGAATCAGAATCCCCATTACAAATATGGGTAAGATTATTATCGCGATAGGTTTGTGTTCCATATACTATAAACATCAACTATAATAATCCTATTAAGTGCTATGATAGATTATTCTTCCTAATTACATTATGATTTCAGCTGATGACATATACGGATATTTAGGATGGCGTTGGCTATATCCCACTGCGCGTACGAGCGCTGCAGCGCCGACGACGGCACCATCAGAATTGCAACCATAGTCTTATATCTTCTTGATGTAGTTGCTTCCAACCTTACCTTCTTTATTATGCCTATACTAAATGGACGTAATGTATGAATTTAGCGTAACGTTTTACGTCTTTGTGTTATTATGCCTTAATTCTACCTATACATACAGCGTACGTGTCCACGCAGACCAAAGAAACACCGTTTGTTGTGCCACCAACATGATCAAACCATCAACTTGAAGGTATTGATTTACATCTTATAACATTTGGAATAATATGTATCATTAACATTTGGAATAATAAATAAAGAATATTTTTGGCTGGTACATTCATGCTGCATGCGTCCAATAGAACTCGCTGGAAGTACTTAACTTAGAAATATGACCCCACTCCATCGAATTATTATGGTTGCGTATCTGAGACTTTAACCGATTCGTACAGATAACCCCGGCGATGGTGCTTGGTTGTAAAGAGCTTCAGGCCAACATGGCCAACGACACAGCAAACCGCTGGCACAGTATGATGTTTAACACCCTTGATTGTGCTGATGTTCTTGCCAGATCAGCTCATATGGACTTCCCATGATCTAGCCTCAGCACGGCAGGCAAGTGAGTGAACTCTATATAGACTCACACTACACTTACAAAGGTTAATTCGTACACTGCTCTCTAGGAGCACCCTGAAAAGGTACGGCACAGACAAACATTACACTATAGCATTAAACTGACTGAGCTTTAGCAATTACCTTTTCTTAACTTAACAGGGTCGTCAAGACTTGCGAAGAGGATAAATAATTTGGCGTATATCTATTCAATATTTGCTGTCTGTGTTATGCTACCATGATAGGTTATCCCAACTGAGTTGTGTCTTGATGGTATCAGTCCAGCGGTAGGAGTCAGGAAATCTATTGATGTCTCCAACTTCACTCACTATTAACAAAGCTGAATAATATCCAATGCCAAGAACTGTCATTAGTAATTTAGCCATTTCATCTTCTTGAGCAAGCAGTTGCATCTTCTTGGAGACAGTATTAATTTCATCATTTAATGATTCAATTATGCTAAGATATATCCATTAATTCTGTAGTCATAGTTCTTTTAGTTTCTCAATATATCCTTTGGTAAAAGTATGGGTACCATAATAAGATACAGAGGTACCATTCATAACCATAATATACTATGAATCTTGTTCTTGAGTTTAGTTCTCATTCTCTGTGTCGAGCAAGCTCACGAAGACATTATTCTTCTATCTGGTACATAACAGAATGTTATGTATCCACCCCTAAGTGGGTCAGCTATACCAACTAACATAATTTTGTATAATTTCGATGAGCTTTAGCTGTTGAAAGGTCTGATACAGTTTAAGAGCTTTAGAATCACTTGTATTTTCTTTTAGTGATTCAAGTTCACTGCCCGTAGCCAATCCATAACCAAAAAACATTATGCTAAGTTGATTTGTAATCTTTCTATCGATGTTAGATAAACTTAGGCTAATAAACACCAGCCTATACAGTATTTCCTAGTCTCTTGTGCAGATAAGAGAAGTTTTTGCCGAACTTGCTCTTCTTTGGAATTCTCATTTTTCTGCTCTTGCAAATCTATGAGCTTCATCCAATACTACAAGTGTATTTAAGAATTCATTTCTTCTATAAGCATCTTGTCCAAATCTAGTTATTACGTATAACAGATTTTTTATTACTAATGCTTGTATGGTGGGATTCCAAAGAATACCTGCTGCAGCAGCTGCTTCGACCGACAAATCTATTATTACGAGAGGGCGAATAAATCTAGTAGTATCGTATGTATGACTTACAAGAGATATTACTTATCAGCATACCGTTACATAGTTGCCCGCTGGAACACATGAACCGACTGCACCAGTAGCATTGGTCATATTGTGCTCTTCACCACCAGCAGCATTGGTCATATTGTGCTCTTCACCACCAGCAGCATTGGTCATATTGTGCTCTTCACCACCAGCAGCATTGGTCATATTGTGCTCTTCACCACCAGCAGCGCTAATCTCGTTACCTTGTGCATTAGCTCTATTAACAGCATATAGAGTGAGCGTTATAATTGCCGGCAATAGTAATGCAGCCGCTAATACAAACGACCTATGTTTGTACATTAAATTATTTTGTATATGATACTCATATAAAAGTATTATATATAGAGGCTGGGCTCCGTTAACAGTTATGTAAATGCATAGTTAAGTTCATTCTGTAAATTATCTGTGATTGTTTTGACATGTGTTTGATTGTAATGTTTTGTCCAGTCACTCACCATTTTTCCAATTTCCTGTTCATTTTTGAAGGTGTTATTGTTAATGGCA
>JAFAQB010000129.1 GCA_019246625.1 Nitrososphaeraceae archaeon | reverse complement strand
AGTAACTATCCGACCTGCCTTATCATAGATAAATCCTGAACCTAGCGCAGTAGAATTTTGTTGTGGTTGTGGATTTGATGGTTCAGTACTAGGAATTGGAACCTTACTTATTATCTGTACAACAGAGTTCTGTACTTGTTTGAATATACTATTAAGAGTAGATGGAGAAGAGGAAGAAGGAGAAGATAGCGTCCCGACAGCAGTAACAGCAAAAGAGGCAGCACTCGTTTGTGCCATAACTTGAGTTTGAAGAGTTAGTAAGGACAATGCAGATAATACTACAGAAATTACTGTAATTACACCCGAGGTTGTAGACATGTTTGGTTCTTTCATTCCAATCATATTTACATTACTTCGTTCTTATAGAAGTTATCATCGATTAAACGCCTGTTTGAAGGCATCCAATTCAACCCCCAATACTATGCCAAGGTAAAAGTATATCGAATAATTCATTTAATCATCATCGACCATAGCTGTCAAATCTCATATATTTACTAATTTATCGCACTTCAGTCCTGATACATAATGTGATAAAGCATGCAGCTTTTGTATTAGTGCTTTTTTGTTGTATTCTAACCCATTGATCAGTTTTTTACATTTGTATTATGAAATTTGATAATACGAGCCTTTATCGCAAATTCTTTCTTTCTTTCTTAAGACCATATACTAGGAGAGAAAATCATCTGGGGAAAAAGTCCAGTATACAGCATAGCGTCATTTCAATCGATATCTTGCAACCTCGCATCTATGTAAAGCCCATTTTACATCAAAGTTTTTAGCTAAAAAATGTATTATATAATAATTATAACTACTTGATCTAAATTTAAATAATCTTCCATATTAAAATATTTTATACAGTTACTTACATTACTTCATTATTGATGAAACCGAAGCATAAACTCACTGCCTGGCGGAGCAGTGAACAAAAAATTGAAATTATGGGACATCCTTATTTATGCAGATTATTGTGTCTCTGTCATGGTAGTAGTTTTCACAAAGGATTTTACAACTCTTGTCCATGCATCAGCAATATTTGCTCTATTATATCCACCACCACCCAAAGCAACTATTCTTCCATTACAATGGCGATGTGCAAGCCTGTGTAGTGAATTTGCTGCATATTCGTGTGCATTTGCTGTATATCTTAAATGAGTTATTGGATCGCCGTTTAAGGAGTCTGCTCCGCACTGTAGTATAATTAACTCCGGCTTTGCTATATCGTTGATAAATTTCTCAACTTTATTGAAGGCAGAAGTAAAATCATCATCTGTGGAGTTTGGAGCAATAGGTATATTTAATTTGGTTCCTTCAGCATTACCTAAACCCGTCTCCAATTCCGAGCCAGTTCCAGGATATAGAAAACGGCCATCTTCATGTATGTCAGCGAAAAACAAAAAGGGATCATCTTCGAATTCGTAATAAATGCCATCTCCATGGTGAGCATCTATGTCCACATAGGCAATTCTCTTTATGCCATACTTTTCTCTTGCTTCCATAATCGCAACACCTATGTCATTAAATACACAAAAACCAGATGCAGAGTTTTTTCTAGAATGGTGCAGGCCCCCGATCGGGTTGAAAGCATGTTGTACTCCATCTTTTCTCCTTATCACCATATCTAATGCCTTTAGAGTCGAGCCAACCACATAGCTAGAGGCCTCGAATACACCATTGAATGCAGGAGTGTCGCCAGAATCGAGAAAACCTGTTCCATGCTTTGAAGCCTTTTTGACAAGATCTATATAGTTAGCGTTATGGAATGTCAGTATAACTTTTTCATCAGCCAAAGATGGCCTTTCTATTACGATTTGATCAGATTTATCCAAGTTCTCTGTTTGAAATTTCGACCAGAAGGCATAAATTCTATCTGACCCCATAGGATGAGCCTCACCAAACCCATATTTGGCAAGCTCTTCTCCAAAAAGTACAACAGTAGAACAACCCATGTTCATAAAATTCCCAGGCATAGAAATAAGCATTTTGAAATGTAATGATAATTTACTATACAAAGGCGTATCATTTCTAACACATCTTCATCAGAGTTGATCCATAACTAGCGGGGGATTTCCCATCCTTGGTGATAGATATACATATATAATCCCATAATTTTATAATCATTGAAATGTTCTCAATTTTTTATAGATAAATTGAAACGAGATAAATGATGTATAATTGAAATTTCATAAACCCATAATGAGACTTGCAATTACGGGTAATCCTGGAGTTGGAAAGCACACAACTGCAAAATTTGTTGCAAAAAAAATCCAGGGGTCAAGAATAATTGATATTAATAAATTTGCAATTGACAAAAATGCCATTTTGAGAAAAGATACAAAGTATGGAATAGATGTTGATGTAAAAAGGCTAAGGAAAATGATAAATGATGAACTCAGAACAATAACGAGTGACATTGCAATCATAGGACACCTCGCACCATATGTGCTAAGACCTTCGGATGTAAGACATGTTATTGTCTTGCGACGCTCCCCGTACGAACTAGTTAAGACATTGGAGCAAAGAAAGTACTCGCTTGAGAAAATTAGAGAGAATGTTGCTAGCGAAATCTTAGGTGTCTCTCTATACGATGCATTGAAAACTTTTGGCAAGAATAAAATTGTAGAATTAGATACAACAGGAAAGAGACCAAACTATATTGCTGATGAAATAATTTTGTCAATGCAAAAGGAAATCGTCAGTCAAATTGGAATAGTCGATTGGCTTTCACTAGTTTATACAAAAGGAGATCTACATAACTTTCTCGAATATTAAATCGAGAATTATTTTTATTGTCCTCTTCATCGTCTACCGTCCAAGCAGAGAAGAATAATATTATTTCAACATATAATAACATCCAAGCCGGACGTTGAAATTCATATATATATTACTAAAACATAACCCTCGATGAAAATATAATGGCTGCTGTAATTACAAGGAAATTTGGTGAAGAGACGCTTCAATTCTTAGGAAAGAAAGTGTCTATAGAAACTTCTGATCAGAAAGTTTACAATGGAACGCTAACTGGAATAGATGAAAAACTCGACGTCATACTTGATAATTTAGATGCGCGTGGAGTACTCAAAGTGATTCTTAATGGCTCGTTTGTTAAAGAAATAAAACTAATGGAAAAGCCATTCGATTTTAAAGCTCTCTCTGACAGACTTGCCAGGGTATTTCCCGGTCTTGTGAAAGTCAGGGAGGACGTGGGGGCTATAATTGTAATGGACAAGATCAAAGTCACACAAGCTGGTATTGAAGAAGGGGTTGGCCTTGCAGCAGATCGAGTTAAGGCAATTTACGATGAGTTTATGAGGGAGACAAAGAAGTAAAGTTGTCCTTTGAGGTCAGATATACTGACCTAGCCGCTCGTATTGGACTGCTAAATACACCCCACGGAATTCTTGAAACTCCCGCCTTTATTCCTGTTGTCCATCCAGTAAGGCAGGCGATAAGCCCGCAGTATCTAAAAAAATTAGGTTTTCGTGCGGTAATCACAAATGCCTACATCACGTTACGTCATCATGGTAATGAAGCCAAAAAAAAAGGAATTCACAATATCATAAATTATGATGGCATAGTGATGACAGACTCGGGTGGTTATCAGCTATTAGAATATGGATCTCTCAACGTCGAACCTGCAGAAATAGCCCAGTTTGAGAAAGATATTAAAAGTGATATATGCATACCACTTGATGAGCCGACAGGATATAAACTAGAATACGAAAAAGCCAAAGAACGCGTAGAACAAACGCTCAAAAACGCGAAAGAGACTCTTGCGTTAATTTCAGAACACAGTACAACAAAAGATATTACAGATGATGCAATTTGGGTGGGCCCAATTCAAGGCGGTGAACACCTAGACTTGATAACCTACTCTGCAAACGCGTTAGACAAAATTGGATTCGAACTTTTTGCATTGGGCAGCCCCGTAGAATTAATGGAAGCATACGAGTTCTCAATGTTGGGTCAGATGATAGTCGCTGCTAAACGTGCTATTCCCACAAAGCCAATACATCTTTTTGGTGCTGGCCACCCCCTTACAATTCCATTTGCAATTGCATTAGGATGCGACATGTTTGATTCGGCATCGTATATGCTCTATGCTAAAGATAATCGATATATTCATACAAACGGCACTAGCAGGCTAGAGGAGATTTCATATCTTCCATGCCCATGTCCAATCTGTTCTAGTTATACTGTCAAAGAGCTACTTGGAATGGATAGAGATAATCGGGTAACAGAAATAGCAAAACATAACCTCTACATATTAAAGGCTGAAGTTTGCGCAGTAAAACAAGCTGTAATGGATGGAAGGTTGTGGGAATATATAATGCAGAAGGCTCGTAGTCATCCAAAACTTATGGAAGCTATGGCAATCTTTAAAAATTTTGAACTCATAGAAGAAGGAACTCCACTTTTCAAAGAAAAGGCAATCTTTCTTTATGACCCAGTAGATCAGTATAGGCCCGAGGTTAAGCGATTTAGAAGAATGGTTTCTGAATTTCGCCCTAGGGGTAAAAAGAAATTAATTCTATACCCGGAACCACGAGTTCATCCGTTCTATTCTACTAAAGACTATTTTCAAATCGTAAAAAAAATTCCGGACGCACAGATTTGCGCTTATAACCCATTCCTTGGAGTAATTCCTGTAGAAATAAGCGACATATTTCCATCATCTCACAATTTGTTCAAACCAATGGCATGGCATTCGGCAAAAGAGTATGTGGCCTTTAGTGAATCACTAAATACATTTCTAAGTACAAACCCGTTTGAAGAAATAATAATAGTGGCAGACCATTTCATGAGGCAGGTAGTTGATCACGAAGATGATAATAGCGCCGTAAAGAAACTAAACCCAAAAATTATTGACTATAGACAAGATATTATTTTCCGGTTGTAATGTCATATTTTTTATACGTTATGGCGGCCACTGCAATTTGAGATGATGTATATATGATAATACAAGCTCACACTCCAGGTTGCTGGCCTACTACTACTATCAAGAGTAGAGGAATAATTTTTAATTTATTGCGATTAGCCTTTTTTCTTTAAGCACGATATTTAACGGGTTCAAATCATATATATTAGTTAAATCTGGTTGCTGTTTGTTTTCTTTTGCTAAAAATCCAAAATTGTATGCATCGTTTCCTAACTTAAAAAGAGATCTTTTGATTGGGTCGTATGTAAACTCAATTCTCGACCATGCTTGTCTCAACTCATCTTCTGGGAGTGTTTTACCTGTAAGTTTTTTAAGTCCACCATTGAATGCCTGTATGGCCTGAACTTTATGATAGTTTATCCACAAGGTTTCATTAATATGTAATCTCAGCAACTTCAGTATTGTCTCGGGGTTATTTTTCAGATAATCGGTTCTAGCTATAATATTTGCAGTTACAAATTTGCCATCAGGCCATAAGGTCCGCTCATCTAAGAACACCCTTGCATTAGCCCCCTTCACTAATATAGACCCCCATGGTTCAGGAACCCATGCACCATCGATCTGTTTCTTTAGAAATAGTGTCATTATGTCAGGCAGATTTGCCGATACCACTTCGACATCACCGCCATTCTCTTTTGTCTTATGTCCATTTCTCATCAAATAAGATCTCAAGGCTATGTCCTGAGTGTTACCTAATTGTGGAGAAGCAAATTTTTTGCCTGCAAAGTCCTTAGGCGATTTGATATTCGAATCATTCCTGACTACAAACACACTTCCTCCACTTGCTGCGCCTGCAATTATTCTCACGTCTTTTCCCTCTGACACCAGGAAGCCATTAATTGCAGGAATGGGTCCAATATATGCTACATCTATTTGATTTGCAAATAATGCCTCAATTACAGATGGCCCAGCGTTAAAGACTTGTGGTTCAACTGAAATACCATCCTTACTTAAACTTTTTTGAAAATCTCCTGTTTCTAATCCAATAACAGCCTGTGCATGGTTAAGATTAGGAAAATAGCCTATTCTCAAAATATTTGACGCGATGCCATTGATATTATTATTATTATCATCATCATTATTTGCATTTCCTGGAGATATATTATAGGATATAGAACTTGCAATAACAAAAATAATTATGACTCCAGATATTCCTAGACTTAACTTTGCATCCATTCTAACACGAGATGTAGCTTAATTATAAACATATTACTGCTTACAAATATGCAAAATAAGAAAGTTATATGCAAACAGTTATCTTGAAGTAAAAAGCTATGCATATTTGGTAACTCCAATATATGCAAAACATGCATAGATCATAAATTTGTATGCTCAATGACTTAGTTAAAAGTAGGATAGATGACAAAAAACCAAGAAGAGAGGGTTTAACCTTTATCGTAGACAAGCTGCAAGGCGTAGATAAGGATAATTTTGAGATCTTATCTCCAATGATAGACGTAGTAAAAATATACGGGGCATTTCCATTGTTGATACCTGAACCCATACTGCAGCGGAAAATAAAATTTTACCACGATTTTGATGTCCTTGTATCGACAGGAAGTACTATTACAGAATATGCCATTATGGAAAACTCTCTGGACAGGTTCGTAGCAGAGGCAGCTAAAATCGGATTTGATGTAATAGAGATAGGCGAGAACAGCATCGAATTGAGCATAGAGCAAAAAGAAAAAATCACACAGATTGTTAAATCAAAGAGCAACCTCGAATATCACTGGAAAGTAGGGAGAAAAGATCCAAGGCATCAACTTGGAGTTAACGAGACATTGCTAAAAATTGACGAAGCAATGAAAATAGGAGCAAACAAGGTAATACTTGAAGCAAATCAAGGTATGGCTGTGGGTATTTATGACGAAAGAGGCCTTGTGAAATGGAATTTTATAGGAGCTTTAACTGCAAAATACCCGCCTATGAATTTTATCTTTGAGGCGCCACTTGAATCCCAGCAATCCTCCTTAATTGCAGAGTTTGGACAGCGTGTGAATTTGGCAGAGATACATATTGATTTTGTACCATTAGTTGAATCGCAGAGGAGAGGGTTTTTGTCAAAAGCAACTTATGGCGTATCAGCTTTCGCTCGCAAGGAGCCTGAAGGCGGACCTGCTTCCAAATTTATCTACTATATAATAAAATCAAAGCATCCTGTAGAACAAGGCGAATTAATTAATCTTACTCACCTGCCTAGAAGAACAGTTCAAAACGCAATTGAGGAATTAAAGCAACAGGGGTTAGTAATGGAGAAGAATAGTCTTGATGATACACGAAGAAAAACTTACTATCCTATTCAGTCTGATTGGCTTTGACCCACGCATCTTCTATATATAATATAAGCATTTTAAAAAGACGATTTTGCAATAAAGATTTAATTTATTCGCATGGAAGACGACGACCCAAATATCATACTCTACACTATACAACCTTGGGGAACGATAAGATCAAATAATTGACCAGAAAACAAGATCTATCTCGGATATCTCATTTTTTATACTGGACATTATTATTATATATTTCTTGTATCTCCCTGCCAATAGATATAATTAATACCAGGTCCAACACTTTTTATATGCCATCAGGTGCTCCTATTATAAATATAGATGCTAATTTTGCATAACTCTGCTTTCAATTGCATATTTGTACAAGGTTATATTCTCCACTACGATATGACGAATTGCAAATGCCTAACGATGAAAGAAATAAAATTGTCATAAATTCTAGGAAATGGCTCAATTATCAAATTTTGCAAATACCTGTATTCTTCAAAAATTATCACAAGGAGGAAGAGGAATGAAACTGCTAGCAGATACTGTACGAGGTCTGTCAGTTGACCCGAAGATTCTGTTAACGGAGAAGAAATTTACATTGTGTAATATATACATGCGAATCGGTTATTACAGAGACAATTACTACTTCAAATTCATCAAAATTTCAAAGAAAACAATTCTATTTGTGTTGACGAGTTGTTGTTGTGATATGGTATTAAGAGGTAGAATTGCTTTATGTCTAAACCATGCAACCATAAAAAAAGAGATAATAATAGAGCAGAAAAATTGTAGATGCCCTCAGAAACTATAGAAGAATTCCAAGGATTGCACTTTCATCATTAGGGTAGATTAAAAGACAAAGAAATTGAATCGACGATCATATATTAAAGAAAGAGCAGACAAGGGGCAGAGAGAAGGAAGAAGAAGTAAAAGGACTAGTACTAAGGATATAGGCCATGTAATACTCTTTCTTGCTGTATTCCTAGGAATATGGCAGGTAATTTTTAGTCTGGGAGTATTTCCCAAAGTTTCACTCCCCTCACCAGCAATGGTAGCTCAATCTTTTGCAGATTTACTTTTCAGTGGTTCACTATTTACGAGCATAGGTATGACAATGTGGAGACTTGTCACTGGATTCTCAATCTCCATTATTCTAGGTATGGGAATAGGATTATTGATGGTAAGATTCAGAGACTTTGGTAAAACGATGAGCTCATTTGCTGTGGGTTTACAATCATTTCCCAGTATAGCATGGGTGCCATTTGCGATTCTATTAGTCGGATTAAATGATTTTGGTATCTTGTTTGTAGTAGTCATGAGCTCAATTTTCTCGGTCATGCTATCTACCTATAGTGGAATACGTAATATTCATTCGATCTATCTTCATGCAGCTAGAAACATGGGTGCACATGGCGTATCACTTTTTGCACAGGTAATGATTCCTGCTGCCACACCATCATTAATCATAGGCATAAGGCAAGCGTGGTCATTTGCATGGCATGCATTGATAGGAGCTGAAATACTGATTGCAGCGTCCATAGGTTTAGGTCATATTTTACTAGTAGGAAGAGAATTCCAACTCATGGATCAAATAATTGCATCGATGATCACCATCTTTGCAATCGGTTTTGTTTTTGATAGACTGATATTCTACAAACTAGAGGATAAAGTGAGAGCCAGATGGGGATTAAACCAAGGCAACGAATAGTAGCCTTTTCAAAAGACAGCCACAAACTGACAGATCCTTTAATTCTTTTATAAAGAGAATGCCACCTTTCCCTCGGGTGGGATCCCTAACATATAGTATGTATACAGAGAAGTCACCTGGCTGGCTTAGAGCTGTACAAATAGGCTTAGGAGCTCTAACTATTGCTCTATCAATTTTCGCTCTGCGTTTCCCGGCGTCACCTACATATCATGTTTTGGGTACTCGCTATAGTTTTGCTCTTTGTTGGAATAGAACAAATTATTGTTGGCATCTTTTCACCTAGAAAGTCCAGATGGTTAAACATAGGACTTGGGATACTTGTTTCACTATAGCAGCTGCTATAACTATAATTATATTCATTGGTAATAATCAAAAATAGTGATAACTATTGGCTTGAATGATGTCGGAGTTCTGTTTTGAGGGTTATTTAAATGGAATAATGCAATCTATCTCTTCTGTTTGCTTATCATAACGTGTTTTATAATCTTGAAAGTAAGTCTGTTTTATATTCTCAATCAGATTTTCAAATTCTTGTAAGTCATATAACTCGTTTATTTTTTTACGTTTATGCCAAGTGATTGAAGTTCTTGTAATGAACCACGATAATGACCTCCATCGTTTGCTATTACTGTTCTTGGCATTAGCGGACAATGGTCTCATTTAATTTTAGAGTATAAAAGATTCCCGATAGCATTCTTTATGTCTTAAGAACTGGCTGTCAATGGAAGATGTTGTTAAGAGTATGGTTCTGGATCTACATGTCATACTTAGAGCTTCTAGAGATAAAAGCATCGCTAATTATTTATTTGTTCTCATTATTTTTCAGTTGGTGATCTTTCACTTCTAAGATATTTCTCATAATCAAAAAGAACGTTTTCTTGCTCTTTTGATTGTACTGAATCACCTCTTATGTTTCGTAGTTTATAAATAGCCTGATACGCATTCAAAACAATTCTTTTCTTGATAAGATAAGCAGCCAA
>JAFAQB010000128.1 GCA_019246625.1 Nitrososphaeraceae archaeon | reverse complement strand
AGTAACTATCCGACCTGCCTTATCATAGATAAATCCTGAACCTAGCGCAGTAGAATTTTGTTGTGGTTGTGGATTTGATGGTTCAGTACTAGGAATTGGAACCTTACTTATTATCTGTACAACAGAGTTCTGTACTTGTTTGAATATTGTTTTGAGAGACATGGGAGGAATAAGCGTAAAAGTAGCATTGTGTGATGGTGAAACGGCAGAAAGTGGCTGTTGCTGTTGCTGTCCCATGACTGTAAATGGGATTACAAATATGCTGAATGAAATTGCTGTTGTTGCTCCAACTATGATGATAAGTATAGATACAGTAAATAAAAAGGGTGTTTTCATTGCAATGATCTATCTATGTGGTGAGACAATTCTTATATAAATTATCGTTCGAATCATAGGAAACTCTTCCATTTCACATTCTTTAGATTTGCCCTAAGGGTATAGACATGCTAGAAATGATATATAGTATATCCGACACCATATTAACATCTTTCTTCAGTTTTTTTTATTAAATCGCTGTGCGGTATCTGATTCTTACACTCCCCTTCTAATAACAACAATGGATGCGCCGGTGTTAGGTTCCGCCTAAATTTAATATTTTTACGCTCTCTTGTATATAGTAGTTGACCTATTAAGTCTCAAGAAGGGTCATTTTATACTTTTAAGATCTTATCGGCCCACTGCTATCAGATATGGCTTTAATGCCATACCATGTTAAGAGTCAGTTCAACATTCCCTTACCTAGTAGCGGGTGGTGACATTTGGGACCAACAACCGTATTCAAACACATGTTGCAGATAAAAAAGTCCTGCGTCAGTTCTCCTCGTCGTTTTTTAGACCACCTCTTTGGTTGCCGATTCCTCCATGGCACTCCTTTTGATTCAACCGAAATGGATTTTGAATATTTATTGCAAGGCGCAAATACAATGAATAATAAGCCTGAATATACACTGGATCTAGTGAAAATTGATCTGGTATATACTGAGAGTATGTGATGGCGCATTACAATGAGATGCCATAGATGTGGTCTTGAAGAGAGCATTCCATTTCGGTGCAATTACTGTGGAGAATCATTTTGCCACCTTCATAGAATTCCAATAAATCATTTATGTCAATTTATGGATAAATATAAAGAAAAGAGAAGCCTCATGATGCAAGGCAATTATAGTAATAGCTCTTTATCATCACCTATCAACAAGAGCTTTACGAGATCGTTACTTGGAGTACTAAAGATAAAAACTTCAAAAACTGAGCTCCTACACCTGTCTGTTGCTACACTATTAATTACTGCTGTAGGTTTATCATTTAATCATTACAGATATATTTCATGGCAATTTCTCGCTATATTCATTAGTGCTTTCCTTGTTCATGAATTCGCTCACAAGTTTTTGGCACAGTATTATGGAAGTTGGGCTGAGTTTCGGGCACAAATGTATGGACTGATAGTTACTGCCATTTCTGCCATTCCATTTATACCTTTCAAATTTATAGCTCCTGGCGCAGTCATGGTTGGATTACCTGATGGAACCAAGTTTGGAAAGGTTGCTTTAGTAGGGCCATTAACCAATCTGGTGATGGGATTTTCATTTCTGGTATCTACTTACCTATATCCGCACCATTTGTATTTGTACGCTGGTGCATCATTTAATGCATGGATTGCAATGTTTAATTTATTGCCATTTGGAGTACTAGATGGACAGAAGATATTTGATTGGAATAAAATAGTATGGGGGTGTACCATGGCTGTCACTATGACGTTATTCATTGTTGCATACCTCTAGCTATACTATAAGAAACAACATAGCAGTAGCGAGCAAACAACACAGACAATCATTATCGTTCGTTAAGTCAAAGTTCTCCAACTGTAACCCAATTCAGGGATCAAGGATAGAACCGTTTACCTTTGGAATTGTAAGGCAATTAGGTCTGGCGAGCATTACTAGCTCATTACCACAACTTACGATTCTTTTGTGTGATTCATGATTTATCAAAGATATCACTGTCTTTTGACATTTTTTACTACCGTGGATTCTTCTTGCTTTTATCAGAAGAGAAGAGCCAATACGATAAACTTGGATATCATAAAAAAAGAGAAGCATAATAGAGAGCAATGGCGGGTATTTAGGAATGGATGCATTCAGAGGGAGTCGACGATATCCCATTGTATACAATCTCAATGCTTTAGATTTTGAATCAAAAAGAAGCGTTAGGAGATATTAGCCGAGAGACATATACTGATTGTACAATCAATATATACTGTATAACTTGCTCAAAGCTTAAACCTTTTGAAATCATCTCTGCTATTACCTTGCTAGCATTGTCTTTGGGAGTTGAGTCTTTGGTATTTGTTCCACGTGTATATAATTTTACTGTAGATTCACTCCATTTTTCTCCTGTAATAAGAGATTTCTTTATTGGTGTAACTAGATTCCTTTAAACTTGCCATCAAATCCTTTGCCCTCAAGAGATCTCATCTTTTAGTGGCTGCCTTTTAGACAATAATAGCAATTCTGATACTGTATTTTCCAAAACAAATAGGTCATCATTATGGTTAGTCATAAGGGATATTATACTATCGTTTCCTTGATACTAGCGGATAGTAATATATAATGAATGAGGGTGGTAAATATTGAAAAAGCCGCGCTTGTATGGGCGTTGTCACTGGGTAGACGAGCACCATGCCAAAAATTTTATTTTATCATGGCGGTTTGAATATTCATACATTGTCGTCCTTTCCAGTTCCAATGACATAGTTGAATTAGCATTACTGATACTAGTATACTAGGATAACAACACACTCATATGGTGTAACAAATGTCAGATTTAATACATTCGGGCATAGATGTATCATTATGGATATAACAGATTTAGTAAGGACTTTGCTACTTGCATGGAGGTGCAAAGGGTAATAACAAGTTTTTTGGATACGATGAATAAAAAAAGGGATTAG
>JAFAQB010000125.1 GCA_019246625.1 Nitrososphaeraceae archaeon | reverse complement strand
TTTCCATTTTTACTTATTCACCTTCAATACCCCTATACCAAATAAAGTCAGCATTATCAAAAGAATAACATGCGATACTTCAATGTCAACTACCGGGATTATTACATCCTCAATATTTGCAGTTGCATGAAACAGATATAGAGTTTCAATTATTGCTAGTGCAAAGAAACCAAGGGTCATGAACAAAATCCTTGTGCTATTAGTTCTCCTGTATGAAATAATTGATACGGCACTCAGAAAAATAGCAAAAATTACGCTTACTATATGTAGGAAAACATGGTAAATTATAGAAGGACTCCTAATATGTGGAAGAATTACTGGTACTGATAAAATTGCTATTACCAATACTGCAATAATAGCTAGTAGCTTGAGCTTGCTATTCAGAACATGCTGCTGTATTGTAGTTCCATCCCTCTGCATATCTACATATTAAATAGACGCTATGCACAATTTAAGTACATTGGTACAGGTACCGAATAAGGAAGGAGGACAAATTTATGGATACATATAGATATATGTTGTTCGGACTAGAAGCTTTTTAGCTGCAGATTATAGGCTGTTATCAGAGTTGGATGGAGTTGAACATGTACTAGCTTCATAATATCCATAAATGGAGCCTTATTATCTATTGCAGTCTTTAACTGGATAAGATCCCTGTCTACTTGGGCATTAGCAGCTGTTACTTTAGATGTTGCTGCTAATGGTTTTAAATTCTTGTTGAATATTTCCTGGGCTTTAGCAGCAAGCGATTGTGCAGTCTGGTAGTCAGTTAGGTTCTTTATAGTATTACTACTTGTCATAGCCATATTTGAACTCATGCCAGCATTACCATTAGCCATCATATTCATATCCATTGAACCTCCTTTACCTGACATAGCCATTCCAGCCATGTTTGACATAGTGGTCGGCGATTCTCCAAGCGCTCTTCCATAGCTAAAGTATATTTCATTTGCAAGATTAGCTAGAACTAGCGCCTGAGTTGTAGAGTTATTTAATACTTCTTTGCTTACCCGTGACGATATAGCCTCACCTAAAAGGTCGCTTACTCTAGTTACCTTTGTTTTTATGTCATTGATGGTATTATTAGTAGCAGTAGTAGTATTAGAACTAGGTTTTGACTGAGTTATAGCACTCTTTAAACTATTCAAAGCAGATGTTAATTCAGCTGCAACTCTTGGATTTCTCTCTGCAATTTCTTTACCCCATGTGGTATTATTTACAATTGGATCATTTTGGTTTAATAGGCTTATAGCAAGACTTGTATGTTGCTGAGCCAATTTGACATTAGTAGGAAAATTGCTTTCTGCAAGCTGCGTTTGGGATTCTATTTGATGTATTACTGTAAGGAATAAAGCATTTTCATTTTCCGAAAAGGTATGAGCATATGCAACACGATTGGAAAAGAATGTGGTAGTGGAAGTAATTATTATAATCATCAGTATTCCAACTAGCAACGGCGACATATTCATGTGCCTATACATAAATACGAATTATACACATTTAAATAAAATCCTTGCGGTACATTCGACGAACGTACTAAAAGATTTATGTATAACAATAATATCTTTGAATTAATGCAAGTTAAGAATAACAAAGTAATCGTCGGAGTTTTTGCAGCAGTTATAACGTCGATGATATTAGGCGCGAACGGAGGAATTACCAAGGCATTCGCCCAAGCAAATCCGGCAGTACCTGGAACAAATCAAGGGACGAGTAGCAATACAACTTCAGGAACAATGTCAAACATGAAAATGAATATGTCCACCTCAGGCACAACAAATAAAACTACAGTAGTAAGAGATTCACAAACAATTTTGCTTGAAGGAAAAACACTTCCTGCAAAGGATTTCATACATCTTTACGATAGCACACCGTATATGATAATGAATGGACATATAGCTATGAAGGTTCCATGTGATACAAGCTCAAAACCTGCGGTTAACGTACTTATTGGATCAGCTCCAAACGTTAAGCCTGTACAGCCAGACCTTATAAAAGAATTGTCTAAGCCTGGAAGTATGTGTCTATATCATGTAGACGTTGGTTCTGACGTGGCAAAGAAAGTTATCCAAACAGATATAGCTATCCAGAATCCGACTAATAGTGCAATAACATTCCCACCAACGAGTACTTTTGTAATAGGTGTCAATGAGATAATGCCTGGTGCACCTGGTTAAGGAAAGAGAAATTCTATAGTGATATATCAATAA
>JAFAQB010000123.1 GCA_019246625.1 Nitrososphaeraceae archaeon | reverse complement strand
TTTATCATATACTGCTGGAACAAACCCAGTAGTTTTCCATATATGATTTTTACACCATTCTGAATCTGTACCTTGCTTTGTAAATACTTCAACCATGTAAAAAGGTGCACGCTCGGATTTTTCCTGTTCACGTATTAGTAAGTCATGGATAAGTGTCGGATCTACTTTTGGAAGGTGAGTTTGATACAATGTCTCCAACCCTTGAAAGACATTCCTTATTTCTTTCAAATCAGACATTCTTATTACTATACACTCTATCTTTTTTTACTGTTTTTTGTAAGCTTTCTGATCTCCTGTAAGCCTTGGACATGATACAAGTTACTAGGCCTATTATTGCGCCATATACTGTATGCAACAGAATGGCCCCTATAAGAACATTAGATGGACAGCCAAAATTGCAAATTGACATTATATTGAGGACTTTGCTTTGCAGCATATTTGCATCACTACCCAATGGATAAATGCTTGAGAGCACCTTTAATTGCGATGGATCTACACCAAATCTAGTTAGCTGAATAAAGAGTACTGAAAAGATGAGTAAACCAGCTAAGATGCCTACTCCTATAGCTTCTGGTAATTTCTCTATATCAAAGGTTTTGAAGGCTGTTGTTGTAATAATTCCAAACAATGCACCAATTACAACACCTGCAACTAACTGTAAGGTGATACCCAAGATTACAGCAGTATATCCGCTGTATCCTATTGCTGTACCAACTACAGAATATATCTCACCAGGTGGCAGGTTCAAAGCTGGCTCTACTGCTACTAATATTATTCCAATCAATGTCCATGTAGCTATAAAACCTCCAGTAGCACCAGATAGTAAAGACATTTCTCTAATTTGATGTTGTTCCATATCTCGGGGTATTATATAGTCTTCAGACATTACTTCTGTGCGAGGGAATCTTGGATGTCTTGATATTGCAAATAGGAACAATCCACCGACTCCTAATGCTGGAAGAACCAATAAACTAATCCTAGTGGTGGTTGATAAACCTGCACCATTCAGTAGAAATGGAATCGTAGATAAAAAATACAAAGCTCCAAGCAATCCGATAATAATTTCAGATTTCCTTGCTTTGATTATAGCAATCTGCAATGTGCTTGATCTCCTCTTTCATGTACTGGACCTATCGATCCACAGCTACCAGAATATTCACCTGTAATTTCCAATACATCTTCACAGTCTGAGATCTCTTTGAGTATTTGTAACGTTAATTTTTGGTTTGTTACATAATGAGTGCCTTTATCATATACAGCAGGTATCATTCCAGTTTTTTCGAATATGTATCTCTTGGCCTCTTCTGGATCTGTCCCCTTTTTTGTAAATACTTCTATTGTATACATCGGTGCATCTTCAGGGCTCTTATGATAATCTCCTTGACGTGAAAGCAAATCACCGATAAGGCCAGGCACAGCTTTGGGTAAAATTTGTGTATATATTGACTGCAATTTCTCACGCTGTATTTTAACTGCCTGCAGTTCTATTGCTTCTTTTCCAAACCTGGATCCAGTTAATTCAAAAATGTCCCTGCCAAATGTAGAATCTATTGCTATTTGACTCATATGCTAGTCCATCTTCTGGTTTCTTCTTCTTCAAGTCGAACTTTCCATATCATATATCTGTATTATCATCATGCACAGATTATCTACCTTAGTAGAACCAACATATGATTTATCATATATAGTTATGAGGCTGCCTAATCTATCAGACAATATATTCAATATTATGAAAGATGTTACCAACGATTAATAACAAGATCTATGTTGATATGCACAATAGAGAAGTTATGGAAAATATTCTTAAGGAGAAAAAATAAAGATTGTCCTGTGTGTCATAGTGGAGAACACATGCGTATAAGATCAATAACGTAGCAGAACAAGATTTCTGTATCCTTCTGAAAAAGGTCGTGAAGAATATACTGGAAGCTACTAGTTCTCCGTAAGCAGGAAAATGAGTTATTGTCTTGTCCTGATAAAAATATGGATGGAAAAAATGTTAACGTAGAACTTAGCTAACTTAATTCAATCATTCATTCATATTAGGAATAAATGCTTGTCCTTCTGAACTATAAATGAGCTACGGATCAGGAAGAAACTATGCCAGCAGCTTTGGCAATAAAAGCTTTAGCCAACAAAAACCAGTTGAGATAGGTAAAGAATACAACGTACAAATCACAGAGACAAGTAGAAAAGGCGATGGTGTTGCCAGAGTACAAGGATTTGTGATTTTTGTAAAAGATGGACGAACAGGACAGGAAGTAAAAGCAAAGATTATTTCAGTAGGAGAGAGATTCGCTACAGCAGAAATTGTATAAGTCGTAACCACACATAAATTCTATTTAATATATAATAGTTTACTGAGAATTCAGATTTAACTTGAAGGCGGAATTCTAGATACGATGAATACTATTAGACATACTTTGAAAAACGACAACAAAAAATGTGACAAGTGCAATCTGACTATTCATCCAAACTTCATAGGATACCATAAGTGTGGTTATCAAAACTGTCCTATTTGTAAAAATGCAATCACAAATTCACAATACTGGTATCATATAAGATCACATCCAGGACATGAGAACGACAGGCCTCCTCTACCAAGGGAAAAATCTGAAAACAGAGGAGAATACAAGAAATATGGTGGAGGCAGTAGTAATAGTAGCACTAGAAGTTTAGAGTATGGTTCTCTAGCTCGAAGACCGACAGCAGTAGTGGAGGTAGGCAAGGAATACGAAGTAGAAATTACCCAAATCAGTAGACAAGGAGATGGAGTTACGAGGGTGCAAGGATTTGTAGTATTTGTCAAAAGTGGAAAAGTTGGAGAGAAAGTTAAGGTCAAGGTCGAGAAAGTAGGAAACAGGTATGCTACAGCAACAATGGCATCCTAATGATTTACTTGTTGTCTGTCATTTTTGTTGTTATTTGATGCTAGCTAGCAATATATAGAACTCTTTTCTCTCCGATCTAATTTTAAGGCTTAAGTTTGTTTTTTAGTTCTCTTAAAAGATTTCTTACTGTTACCTCTGTTACTCCTGCTGCATCTGCCATTTGAATTTGAGTTGTGTCTTCGCCAGTCTTTAAACATGATAGATAAAGAACTGTCGCTGCTAATCCCATAGGCTTTTTTCCAGCGGATATTTGCTTTTCTATAACTTCCTTCATGATGCTTATTGCTTGACGCGTGGTATTTTCAGTCAGATTAGCTTTGTTTGCAACCTTGGCAATACATTTCATTGGATCAGCATTAGGAATTTTGATACAAAGTTCAGATATTATCATTCTATAATTACGTGCAATGTCCTTTCGTTTTAGGTTGCTAGCTGCAGTAAGATCTTTTAGTGTCCATGGAATCTCCATTTCTCTACAAGATGCATAGATAGCAGCAGTCACAAATGCAGTTATTAATTTTCCTCTGACTAATCCTCTTGCCTGAGCTTTTCTATAAATGTAAGCAGTTTTTTCTACTGCTGCATCAGATAGTCCAAGTTTATCCTTCAATATGTCAAGTTCATTAAAAGCGAGTACAAGATTTTTCTTATTAGAGGTGCTATATTGTGTTCTTATATCCCATGTCCTTAACCTTGACATACTAGAACTTGTTATTGCATCTAGTTTATTTCCAGCAGCATCCTTATTTATTCTTCCAATTATGGTAGAAAGTCCCATATCGTGTTTTGCAAGAGAAGTAGGAGATCCTGTTCTTCTGCTTCCCTTATTGCTCATTACTTCTTCTGAACTGAAAGTACGTCTCTCAGAGTGGTTTATGTCTTGTATTTTATCTGAAATTACCATACCACAATTACTACAGACAACTTCACCGGACGCTACATCTGTTACTATGCGATCACTTCTTTTACACATAGAACAAACTCTTGTTGTTGTGATAGTATTATTGACTGGATCTTGTTGTTGTTTTATTATTGTCACAGAATTATAATTCTCTTCCGATATCTTCTTGATCTATATGAAATAAGTGTATATATTGGTTGCAGTAAGGTATCCTTGGCGTATTTGTTGTTCTTTATAGATTTTCTCTTCTACTGATGTCCTACCTTAGGGTTTTTGTATTAGAACCCATTGCTCAAGGCTTGAATTCTCAATAAGACATTAGATAATAAATAGAATATGAGATTCTCACCTTAATCCTACGCCATCTATGCTTTTGTGTACAACCCTTTTCTCTCCTCTTCCGCTTGATCCTAACCTCCGGCATGTCTACAAGGCTTAGCGACGCAGGACTATTCTATAGCGTTCTACAACCACATGATTAAAGACTAAGATGAGTCCTATACAATTGGACTTGTATCATCTTAATTTTTTTGTCTAAATATTGTAATACATGGAGGTATAACAGTAAATCAAGCCACCAACACAAACAACCATGCATATATTGGACTGTGACTATAAATATTCTATTGGAAAGAAGAGATTTCCCAAATCAACCTGCTTATGATATTCTTCATAAAATACTCTCCAAACTGCAAGGCATAGAGGATGAACAGAAGGAGATAATGGAATTTCTTGATACGGCTATAGAAGATAAGAAGATATTCAAAGAAGAGAATGAAAAACTGCGGGAGAGAGTCAAATCACTAGAAGAGAATGTTAAAGGGTTGCAATCCATTATAGGAAATAATTCTTCCAATAATACTGCTATTGCCGCCATATTTGATAGATCGATATCATATCTGAATAATCGCTAGTGACTACAAGCCATGAAAGAATATACTGGTAAAGAAAATGAAGTCAAAGAAACAAATGATATAATATATGTAAAATTCTCTGATTTTCAGTTAGACTATTTAGAGCATGTTTTAAGCCTTCAACGTGGGTTTGTTACACACCAAATTAAGGAAGGAGAATATATGGGTGACGAGGGAAAGAAAATCTTAGAGGAAGAACTAGAGGTTATTGATAACCTGATAAAAACGATAAACCGCTAGGGAAGAGGTCGAAAAATCCTAAGAATGCCATTTGAAAAGTTAGGAAGAGAGGGAGAGAGTATAGGTTCATCTGAATTTACGGCAAGGCCATACAGGTAAGATGAGGACATTAATTAGTTCACTTATCCAATGACTTAAATCATGTCCTGGCCAGATAAGATGCTGACAATGACTAAAGAGGCGGAAAGAGAAGAAATGAAGGATGAAACTCACCAAGTAGAAGATGAAGAAGAAGAAAATGAAGAAGAAGATGAGGATCTTGATGACGAAGAGTAAATCAATATAATATAATTGGTGATAACCATTGACATGACAGCAGCCTGCTTTTTTTTGACTGTGAGCCAGATCATGTTGGAGAAGCCATACGTTTTGAGGGAATAAACACCGTAGATAATACTATGAAATTCTGTTAGACAGTTAAAGCAAAGGAGATGTACTGTTACTTCTTGTGCCCTTGTGCCAGCAAGAACTACACATCTTAAAAATTTTATTCAGATATAGAATATCAGAATATATATTCAGGGAGCAGAACATATGCTACTATCGTCAAACTCACTCATATGAAAACTGTCGAGGCTGAACCTGCTGTTGTATTTCCAATCAAATTACTATGTCTTCAGTTTCTCCATTATAACGAGTTTTGTAGTCTTGAAATAATATCTGCTTTATATTATCGGCTAACTACTGACTTCTCTTATATCATTTAAGTCACTTGCTTTCTTTACATCTAATCCTAGGGAGTTTAGCTCATTTAGCCACCAACTATACTTTTCTGGAAATTCTTTTTTAATAGACGTATTATCTCGCTTGATGCACATCCTCTCATATAGTACTTTAAAGGAATTGTTACGTCTGCTTTTACCTACCGCACCATCCAATATGTATGTATGGCATGGGATATGACATGACATCTGTATGTTGCAGATCTAGAAGCTGGTACAACGGAGTTCAAAAAGTTTACCAATGATTGTCAACTTGCATAATAAATTACGACCAGCTTATGGCCTTAAAGTTTATATCAAAAGATGTCAGATTCATGCAACGTTTTTGTCTTATCCAGAGTTGCAATGTCTTTAGAAACAGAAAGACCAAAAATAAGAGATAATAAGGCTAATAACACAAAGATGACATCATACATTCGTCCGTGTAATGTCTAACAATAACAAATTAGAAAAGTTATGCAATGACATATTTGCGCTCAACCCCAATATACGCTTCGCTGGTGTGGTAAATAGAATGGGAACACTCGTAGCAGGAGGAATGAGGCAGAGCATAAAATCTATGGAAGGTAAAGAGGATTCTTCAAAGTTATATTTGGAATCTGCTCTTAGAAGTGAAATGCGTAAAGACTTTGATAAAGATTTTGGTAAGACCATTTATAGTTTCTCAGAAAGAGAAAAAATAAAGGTTGCATCGTTTCCATTACGCAATGATTATTTATTACGAGTCACTATAGAAAAACAAGAACAATCCCATGAAAAAATAATTCAAAGCATACTAAAGATTATCAATGACCTTATATCACAAGATAGCTCTTGAACTTGTGTGTGCTGCAGTGTTTTATGAAGAACTAGGTAGAACAGTCAGTTAGTCGAAAGAAATCTGCTATTGATGCAATAAATGAAGTCTTTCATCCTAATAATGCAGAATCCCTGCAGTCGTCTCCCTCTTGTTCTCAAGATAGATAGATAATGGCATCTAGTCATTAGAGAATAGTAAAAGCTAAATACAGTCTATGTCGTAATGAGTCTCCGGTTTTTGTCTGGCTGGCTTTATCTCATAATTGTCTAACTGTCGAGCGCGATTATAGTTCACAATAGAACAGCCACAAATCTTGAAATTAGGAACAGAAAACGAACTATCTAATAGATATGGAGATTATTTTGGAGCATTTACAGATCCTTCGTCATCCAAAAATTCTACTACTACCATTTGGGTAGCTGGTCAATATCATGCAGTTAAGACATGGTCAAGTTATATAGGCCAATTGCATATACATTAAGAGCTGATGCTTGCAGACAGACGGGCATGCAGATAACATTAAGGAAATGGCAAAATTAAGGGAGCAGAGCGCACACTTGAAGGATACGAAGTTGAATGTCCCTGGCGTGGATCTAAATTTGATGTAAGGACAAGAGTGCCGACAAGGCCGCCTGCAAAAAGATCAGAACCAAGCTATGAGGTAAAGGTAGATGACAATACCATACTAATTAGGAGATGAAAACGAGGAGTTTAATCACTATTATATTAGTGAATATATACAAGCGCTTGTAGCGATAGCAACAACATTCTTTATTCG
>JAFAQB010000115.1 GCA_019246625.1 Nitrososphaeraceae archaeon | reverse complement strand
TACTTCTACTATAGCATAACCAGAGTATAGATTTCTAATAAGTGGTGTATCTGAATTAGTTAAAAGAACTTTACACCCTCTCTCTTCTAATTTTCTGAATACTGTTGCAAGCTCTTGTTGGTCTTTATTATCAAATCCAGAACATGTATAGTTTGTAAAACATGCAGTTGAACTTTCAGGACTGTATGGTGGGTCTAGATATATGAAGTCACCTTCTCTTGCATTTTCTAAAAGCATTTCTTTGTAGTTGCCATCTTTTATTGTTATATTAGAATAGTAACGAAGAGCAATGCTAACATTTCTAAGGTTGTCACTATCACAAATACGAGGGTTCTTGTATTTACCCCAAGGTACATTAAACAAACCATGTTGATTTACTCGATAAAGCCCATTAAAACAAGTTCTATTAAGAGCTATGAATCTTGCAGCTCTTTCTGTATTACTCAATTTGTTACGGTCCATCTTCCTTAATTGATAATAATATTCTTTTGGACCTTCGTTGTATCCAATTTGGTGTTGCTCAAGCCATGATATTAATCCCTCTACATCATTTCTTATGACCAAATATCCATTGATTAATTCAGGATTTATGTCAGAAAGATAATAATAAGAACAAGAAACAGTAAGTGGCGTATTTTTTCTTTCTGTAGTTATATGAAAGAATAAACTACCTCCACCAAGGAAGGGTTCAAAGTATCTATTAAATTGACCAGGTATAAACAAATCTAATTTTGCTAAAAGCTGTGTTTTACCACCAGCCCATTTTACAAAAGGTTTGCATACAGGAGGTTCACTACGAAGAATACTATTATTACTTTGCAGCTGTTGTTGCATATCCAGATGTACTGCTGCCGCTTTCACATTTTCGCTTGTCTTTGTTATTATTTGAGTCATCCGTATATTATTTATTAATATACAATACATTCCTATTAATACTTATCTGATAAGTATAATCTATATGATATATATACAAGACTTTTACCTCTTAGAACATCGAAATAGCTGTTGCTATTTAATTCAGATTTGTGACCTTCTGTGAAGGTTCATCTGTGTTTATCAAACGGCCATCAGGAAACAATTTTTTAACAATGGCATCTGCATATTCCTGGTTTGGATATTCCTGTCGTTCTACTCTGACTTTTTGTTTGTTGCTATTGTTATTACCTTCTGCCATTCTCTTTGTATAGATTCTAACCAGATCCGCCATACCTTCTTCAAACGTTACATGAAATTCTTTGCCACTGTATTCGTCGATAGAGTCAACTCCAAAATGCCACATCTTTACAATCCATTTTCTATAGGAAGGTATTATTGGTACGTTTGAAATTGGTAGCGACTGGATATCATTCACCCTGCAATAATTATCTACAATACCTGAAAGATGTACCTCTGTTCTGGTCAATGCCTCAGAAAGCTGCATGATATCTTTGGCATCAGCTGCTATAGGTCTGTGTGAGCACGATATTGCAATACTAACATTGTTAGTATGATGTATAGTTATAGTGACATCAATATATCCAAAGAATGTTAAAGGCTGCAGTCTAATGTCCTGGCTATTATGGTCGATAAGAGCAGGGTGAATCTTGGAGAAGATATACCAAATTCCACCAGACTCAAATGTTAATCGAATATTGTGCAGCGCTTGTTTTTTGAATGGACGATTTTTAATCCATCTGTATATTGGAGTTTGTTTTAAGATAGATGGGTGTATAATGACAGGTGGTACCCCCCGTATGGTCAGGTGTCACTGGTTTTGTAATTGTAATTCCTTTTAGAGTATAGAACGCAATGCCAGAATAATATACTATTTCAACCTTTCCTTCTCTTATTAGCTTTGAGATCTTGTTTCTAAATGTGCCATGGGCTATTTCATATTCCTTTTCATCTACTGTAAATCGAAGAAAATCCCGATATGAGAAAGGTCTGTGCTCCTGATGTACAATATAAGAAATATATTTGATCATAGCACAGTCAAGTTCACTCATATTAAAATCTCGGACACAGAGATATCCCAACTACAGGAGGGTGTCACTGTCATTGCACCTGTCACTGTATAGGATTGCAGAAGAACTACCACAACATTCGTCATGCATCAGCACCTTAATCATCTTCTTACTGACAAAGTCGTCATCTGCCAACTCTTGTCTACCAATAACCGGAGGGAGCAGTCGCTCATATTGGTAGACCCATTTCCTCAAGCTCATCCATTGTAGGATAATGATCCATTATCATCCAAATTTCTTCGCCATCTATGACTGCATATATATCAGTAGCCGATTCCTCGACATTGTCAAATATGTCCGGCGGAATTCCCATCAGTTTGACTATCTTCTTGCATTCACATAGGCTTATACGAACGATTATGACTTGCCGCCTTCTTAGATCCTCCTGCAACTTTTCGTTTCTTTCTTCATACTCCTTTAACTTGTCTTTAAGTTGCATGAGTCTGCCGTCTTTCTCAACTCCGATATCAAGTGATTTTTCTTTCTGTATGTTCTGGCTTCCATTTCCATCTTGAGTTCTGCTTTCCACACTTTTTGGGTCTTGTTGTTTTGCAGGTGGCGATGATGCTATCATCCCTTCTCTTCCATCATTATCAACCGTAATCGCCTTCTTTTCATCTTCTTGATTTAGCGGTGGTATCACCGCCAGATTTTCAACACCTGCTGTCTCTTGCTCCTTCTTCTTTTGCTTTCTTGCATTTTCTACCTGGCGCTTTTGCTTGTATTTTTCTTCAAGACAGTTATGTATGAACCGCTCAGACACCCTGCCGCGTAATTGGTTAACTATCTCGATGGATATAGTATCAGTACGAATCTTTCTCTCTAGATCTTTTGCCAACTGTATGATAATTTGCTTCTTTTCCTGTTTTGCTTCTGCATCTATCTTGTCAAGCTTTGTTATAGCATCGTTGAAAAGTAAAGAGATTTCCGCATCGGTATTATTATTTTCACTCTCGCTCATGTACTTGAAGCACCTCTTCAATCTTCTTTTTCTTCTCGACAAGCCCTAAATTCAGTAGATCAGAAGCACAATCCTTGCAAAAGGCACCTTCTCTTTGAAGGTGTATGTACATCACGCGTCAGCACCTTTAGCATGACCACAAGGACACTTACAGGTAAACCTATGGTCAAGAATTCTATTGATATATGAGCCCGTGCATTCTTCGCATTTATCTGTCAGACATTTTGTAACAATGTCGTTTATGAAAGCTTTATCTTGTAGAACTTCATTAGAAGTCATATCCTCTACTCCTGATAGGTGGTTAAGAGGCACCCTCTACAGATTCGTTTGTGGTTGCGAGTCCAGATCGAGTCTGTAGTTGTCGTGTTTTCTTTAGTATCTCTGTAAGTACATCATTGAACGAGTCTCCGGCGCTTCCAAGTCTCTTGAGAGCAAGGTAGTTCTCTCGAGAGACCGATATTGTAGTTAACTTATGAGTTTTACTCATCTTGCCATTTGTATGATAGTGATGTGTAAATATAACCTCAAATGATTCCTTTACATTCAACGAACGGATGTAAAGGTAAAATGAAAAAGAAGTCTTCTGATGCTCGCGGTGATCTTAACAGAAACAAGATCTTGGAATTTATTAAATCCAAGTCATTGGATTGGGAGGAGGTCGAGGTTAAACAGATCGTAAAATACACAAAATTAAGTAGAACTACAGTAAACACACATCTAAATGCATTATCTGCCAATGGCAAGATTATTAAAACAATAAGAGGTGGATATCTTCCAACAGAGAGCTTTGATGCGAAAGTAGATTTAGATGATGAATGGTCATTATTTCAAGATTATTTATACCAATATCAACCACTTTTTCTCAATAAGGACTTAAAAATTCTAAATCTGAAAATGCTGAGATACACAATTCGGAATTTGATTGAAGACAGATCTAATGCAAGAAAAGCAGATTTGAAAAAATATATCTTCGAATATGCTAACAGAGTAGGAGCATATTTAGTGTATGTATTCATCGAATCTCTTCGACCACTTAGAAATGTCAAGTCAGACCATTTAAGACATACTCTAACAAAGAGGTTCTTGTATAGCGCATTATTACCATGGACTGACCTTCTGGTAATGTTCCGGGGTGATATTCCAATAAAAATGAAAGGAAAACGCCACTACGAACTAGATGACAGCGCTTGGGAGAAAGTATCTGAAGCATATAAGAACCTTTATCCCTACTGGACTGAACTACTAGAAGTAAGTTATCGAGACTATTGTGATAGCGTCTTTTCAAGCAAATATGGAGCAACAGAGGGGAACGCTAACTGCGTTCACGAATGGACGAAGAGACACATATACAAAATAGGTGATTGTTATCAATGTCTCAATTGTGACAGAATAGTAGCATCTCCTAAAGATATTGGTGGAACAGCTAGTACCTAGGAACTAAGTATCTTTCTCATATATGCCGCTGTTAAACAATTGTTTTGCAAATGCATTTTTGACCTGCTGATCCATACTTCCAAGTGCAGTCATAAGAGACTGTATCTGTGATTGCATCAAGTTAAATCGTTCTTCCATTATTGTTAATTTATCTTCTTTCTCTTTCTGTGATTCTAGTGCCTCTTGATAACCCTCAAAACTCATTATCATTTTACATTTTGCACAGAACCTAGCATCCTGAGTATTACCTTCGC